>NZ_RZSR01001270.1:0-1348 GCF_004023265.1 Mesorhizobium sp. M1A.F.Ca.IN.020.06.1.1 | reverse complement strand
GAAGAATCCGGCATTCGGATCGGTGGCGACGTCGAGATCGGCGCTGCCGCGAAGCATCTTCTGGATACGCTCGATAGACGACTTGCGCTCGTCCACCAGAAGCACCTTGGGCTTGGTGTCTTCCGTCGCGAAGTTGCGGCTGAGCAGCTCTTCGATGCCGATGTTGCGCGTGGTCGAGGCGCGCAGCCGCAATTCGTCGGTCAGCGACTTCAGCCTGACCAGGCTCTTCACCCGCGTCATCAGTTGCAGATCATTGACCGGCTTGGTGAGGAAATCGTCGGCGCCCGCCTCAAGGCCGCGCACCCGGTCCGATACCTGGTCGAGCGCGGTGATCATGACAACCGGAATATGCGAGGTCGCCGGGTCGCTCTTCAGCCGCTTGCAGACCTCGAAGCCGTCCATGCCCGGCATCATCACGTCGAGCAGCACGACATCGACCTTGCCGTTTTCGCAGGTCTCGATCGCATCCGGGCCGTTGCCGGCCGTCAGCACCTCGAAATATTCGGCCAGCAGCCGAACCTCCAGCAGCCGCACATTGGCGGGGATGTCATCGACGACGAGGATCCGCGCGGTCATCTCAAAGGCTCCGGCTCAGGCATCGCCCAGATAGGATTTGATCGTTTCGATGAAGCGCGGCACCGAGATCGGCTTGGAAATATAGGCCTCACAACCGCCCTGCCGGATGCGCTCCTCGTCGCCCTTCATCGCGAAGGCGGTGACGGCGATGACCGGGATCGAGTGCAATTCGTCGTCTTCCTTCAGCCACTTGGTCACTTCCAGGCCAGAAACCTCGGGCAGTTGGATGTCCATCAGGATCAGGTCCGGCCGGTGCTGGCGCGCGAGATCCAGCGCCTCCAGGCCGTTGCGCGTGCGGACCGTTTCGTAACCGCTGGCTTCGATGAGGTCCCGAAAGAGCTTCATGTTGAGCTCATTGTCCTCGACGATCATGACCTTCTTAGCCATCAATTTCCCGTCCCGACGGGCCCCTGAGCCGAAGACCGCCGTCATGCGTCCTTGCCGGATCGCACCCAACCCGCCTGTACCCTACGTCAATATGATTGACGAAACGCAAACCTGCCGTTGGAAAAGCACACCCATTCCACTTGCGGCTGCAGGGCTGAAGCGGCTGAGACTTGCCGCAAGCGACGCTTGCCATTACTGCGGAAGAAAGACTCAACATGCTCATCGGCAAAAGGTAATGATGACGAACGCAGCGTCAATGCGCGAGGAGGCGGAAACCCTTGCCGTCAGGGCGCTTGGCTTCGTCGCCGGCGATCCGGAGCTGTTGCCTCGCTTCCTGGCGATAACCGGCATCGAGGCGCGGTCGATCCGCCACGCTGCCGCGGAG
>NZ_RZSR01001269.1:0-1348 GCF_004023265.1 Mesorhizobium sp. M1A.F.Ca.IN.020.06.1.1 | reverse complement strand
GATTGGAAAGCGATGAATAGCCGGTTCCAAAATCGTCCATCGCGACGCGGATACCAAGCGCCTTGACCTGCCGCAGGGTCGCCAGCGCCCGGGGCATATCCTTGATAAGGGCCGTCTCGGTCACTTCAAGCTCCAGCCGTCCGGCCGGAAGTCCCGAACGCAGCAGGATCTCGTGCACTTTGCGGCTGAAATTCGGGTTGTGGAGTTGCACCGCGGAGACATTGACGGCGATGGTCAGCGGAGTTTTCCAGCGCACGGCTTCCTCGCAGGACGTCGCCAGCACCCATTCGCCGATCTGGGCGATGGCGCCGCTGTCTTCGGCGACCGGGATGAAGACCGACGGCGGGATGTTGCCGCGCTCCGGATGATGCCAGCGGATCAAGGCTTCGAAGCCGATCATCTTGCCGCTGCTGATCTCCTTTTGCGGCTGATAGACCAGCCGGAACTCGCCGCGCGCAACCGCCTGGCGCAGATCGTGCTCCATGGCGCGCCTGTCGCGCGTCTCGGCACCCATCGAAGCCTCGAAATAGCGATAAGTGTCCTTGCCCTCGGCCTTGGCGCGGTAGAGCGCGGTGTCGGCATGGCTGACGAGCGCCGCCTGGTCGTCGGCATCCAGCGGGTAAAGAGCAATGCCGATGCTTGCCGACACCAGCTCGCCGCCGGGCGACAGTTGGCTTTCCTGGCGTAGCTTGGAAAGCACCGCCTCGGCGATACGGCCGGCGGCCTGCGGGTCGGGAAGGTTCGGCGCGATGATGGCGAATTCGTCGCCGCCGAGACGGGCGAGCATCTGCCCATGGCGGAGCACGCTCGACGCGCATTGCGCCACCCTTTGCAGCACGGCGTCGCCGGCGGCATGACCGAAGAGGTCGTTGACTTCCTTGAAGCGGTCGAGATCGAGAAGCATCAGCGCGAGCTGCCCGCCCTTGCCGCTCGCCGTGGCGATCTCGGCCTCGAGCCGGCTGGTGAAGCTGCGGCGATTGGCAAGCCCGGTCAGCGGATCGAAATGCGCCAGGCGAAGGATCTCCTGCTCGGCCTTCTTGCGCTCGCGCATGTCGCGGACGGCGACGACGTCGTGAGGCTTACCGCAATAGTCGATGCTGCGGGCGATCAGCTCGACCGGAATGCGGGTGCCGTCCTGGCTGCGCAGCTCGGCTTCCTGCGCCTGACCGCTGCCGCCGGCGATGGCTGAGGCAACGCGTTCGCCGAAGAGGTCGCCGAGCGTCATCACGTTCAGCGTGCCGGGCGCGATGCCGCTCAGCGCCGCGATGCTGTCGTTGGCGCTGACGATGCGGCTGCCGTCGCAAACGATCAGCCCCTCGACCGCCGCGTTGGCCAGGCCGTGCATGCG
>NZ_RZSR01001268.1:0-1353 GCF_004023265.1 Mesorhizobium sp. M1A.F.Ca.IN.020.06.1.1 | reverse complement strand
GGACGTCGCCGTCTCATCGATCGGCGTGTTCGGCAATCCGCTGGAGAACGGCGAGGTCGACCGCGGCGTGCTCGCGGCGTGGGAGACCGTCATCGACAACGCACATCTGTTCGGCACCACGATGGTCTGCGGCTTCACCGGCCGGCTGCGCGGCAAACCGCTGACCGACAGCCTGCCCCGCTTCCGCGAGGTCTGGGGGCCGCTGGCCAGGCGCGCCGCCGACAAGGGCGTGCGCATCGCCTTCGAGAACTGTGCGATGGACGGCAACTGGGCGAGCGGCGACTGGAACATCGCCCACAACCCGGACGCCTGGGAGCTGATGTTCAACGAATTGCCCGACGACAATCTCGGGCTCGAATGGGAGCCCTGCCACCAGCTCGTCTATCTGATCGACCCGATTCCGCAGATTCGCAAATGGGCGCCGCGTATCTTCCACGTCCACGGCAAGGACGCCACCGTGCGCTGGGACGTGATCCGCGAGCACGGCGTGTTCGGACGCCTGCCATTCGTGCAGATGCGCAGCCCCGGCTTCGGCGACAGCGACTGGACCCGGGTGATCAGCGAATTGCGGCTGGCCGGCTACAAGGGCGCCATCGACATCGAAGGCTGGCACGACCCGGTCTATCGCGGCGACCTCGAGATGACTGGTCAGGTGCGGGCGCTGGGCTATCTGAAGCAGTGCAGGGGAGGAGCCAGCTACCTGCCCAATCCGGTGTGAGGACCGGCCGGCGGGAGGAGCCGGCCACCAAGACTACGGCCGAAGCAATCGTCGAAACCCTCTGTTGCGAGGGACCAAAAGGGAGGAACGTGCATGAGCATCACGACGAGAAGGACTGTTCTGCGCTCGACCGTCGCGGCGGCTGCTGCGGCGCTCTGCGCCTCGATTTCCACCTTGCCGGCAAAGGCGCTTGACGCCCAATGGTGCAAGGACGTCCATATCCGCTTCTTCGTCGGCGGCGCCGAGGGCGACGCCTTCGGCACCATCGTCTACAATGGCGCCAAGCAGGCGGCGGCCGATCTTGGGCCGAAGGTCGACTACATCTTCTCCCAGTGGGATGTCGAGAAGATGGTGCAGCAATTGCGCGAGGCGGTCGCGGTCAAGCCGCAAGGCATCGCCATGATGGGCCATCCGGGCGATGCCGCGATCATGCCGCTGGCCGAGCAGGCGCATAAGGACGGCATCAAGATGATGTACCAGAACGTGCCGGTGCCGAAGGTGGTGGAAGCGTTCGGCGGCGGCTATGTCGGCGCGCAGCAGGAGCAGCAGGGCCGCGCGCTCGGCGCCGAGGCGTTCAAGCTCGGCAAGCTCAAGGCCGGCGACAAGGCGATCATGATCGGCCCGTTCGAGCACGA
>NZ_RZSR01001267.1:0-1356 GCF_004023265.1 Mesorhizobium sp. M1A.F.Ca.IN.020.06.1.1 | reverse complement strand
GCGAAGAACCGGTCGAGCCGCGCACTCACCGCTTCGGCGAGGCTCGCGCCACCATCGATTGCGGCGGCGATGTTGCCATAGAAGGAAAGCGCCTGCTCGCCGGCCCCGCCATGCACGTCCCCCAGCACATTGATGGCGGAGGCCATGGCGTTGTTGATGCCGACGCCGCAGGTCGCCGCCATGCGCGCGATCGCGATCGACGGCGCCTGCGGGCCGTGGTCGACGGCGGCCCCGAGCGCGATGCCGAGCAGCGCCGCCTGATCGTCGCCCGGCAATTCGCCGCGCAGCATAAGCCAGATCATCGCCGGAAAGCTGACCCGGCCGATCAGATCCTGGATCTGGTAGCCGCGCAGCCGGATCACGCCGGGCTGCATCTCGATGATGCCGGTCCGCCACCACTCCTCGCCGCGGTCGCGGCCGGTCTTTTTGTCCGCGCTCATGCCCGCGCCCTCCCCTTGCCGCGCGCCGGCAAGCTGGCGAACACGTCGTCCATATGCGCGCCAAGACGTGGCGGAGGGCCGGCTGGCACGGGAGCCGCACCGTCGACCATAAAGCCGCCGCGCACCACCGTGAGCGGGTTGTCCATTCCCGGTATCTCCTGGAAGCGCGTCGTCATGCGGCGCTCGATGACCTGGCGTTCCTGCAGCACTTGCGGGATCGTCAGCACCCGCCCGGCCGGCACGCCGGCGCGGTTGAGCTTTTCTTCCCAGACCGCCGCAGGAGCGCCGGCAAGCGCGTCCTCGATGAGCGGCTTCAGCGCTGCCCGGTTCCCTTTGCGCGTCTCGCGTTCGGCGAAGCGCGGATCCGAAGCCAAGTCTGGGCGGCCGATCAAGCCGCAAAGGATCACGAACTGCTCCTGCTTGTTGGCGGCGATGTTGAGCAGGCCCTCGCCGGTGCGGAACGCGCCGGAGGGCGCGGCCGTCATGTTCTCGTTGCCCATGGCTTGAGGCTGGACGCCCGCCGTCAGATAGTTCGACACCGGCCATCCCAAGGCCGACAGCGTGCATTCGAGCATCGACACGTCGAGGAAGGCGCCTTCGCCGCTGGTCTTCTGCCGCACCAGCGCCGCAGCGATGGCGAAGGCCCCGACCAGTCCGCCCAGCGTGTCGGCGACCGGATAGCCGACGCGCAGGGGCGCCGTTTCCGGCGTGCCGGTGATGCTCATGATCCCGGACAGCCCCTGGATGATCTGATCATAGGCCGGGTTGCCACGCATCGGGCCGGTCTGGCCGAAACCCGATATCGCGCAATAGACGAGGCTTGGCCTAACCTCCTTCAGCTTCTCGTGGCCGAGGCCGAGCCGATCCATCACGCCCGGCCGGAAATTCTCGACCAATGCGTCCGCCGTTGCGACCA
>NZ_RZSR01001266.1:0-1358 GCF_004023265.1 Mesorhizobium sp. M1A.F.Ca.IN.020.06.1.1 | reverse complement strand
CCCTGATGCCGCCGGCCTCGCGCGCCGGCGACAGGCGCCCGTCGGCGGCAACCGCCAGCGATGCCGAGACCTCACTGCCATCGGCGAGGCTCGCATGTGCGTGGTCGGCGTCGAGCCGCCAGGCATCGACCATCGACTTTCGCCACTCAATGCCGGGATTTGCGGCGACCTTCTTGGCAAGCACCGGGATCAGGATTTTGTTCGGCAGGTTGAGCCCGAACTGCTCCTCGCCGATTTCGCTGGCGCGGAAGGTGACGGTCGGGCTGCGGATCAGCCGGCGCGTTGCGTCGACGATGCGCATCATTTTCAGCGGCGCCGCCTGCGGTCTGAGTTCGTCCAGCACACCCAGCCGGTCGAGCACCTTGAGAGCAGGGTTCATAAGGGCGGTGGTGCGGCCATCGCCGCCGGCGGCCTCGGGGCCAGCCAACGTTACGGCAAAGCCTGCCTCGGCAAAGCCGAGTGTCGCGATCAGGCCGGCCGGGCCGCTGCCGGCGATCAATATGCGAACTTTGTCACTCTGCTCCACGCCAGGCTTCCATGTTGATGGCGGCCCGTCGGCCTGCATGCGGTATAGGGCAGATCGGCGGGCTTGATCAACGCGGCGATTCGGCCCATTCGATTGGCATGAGCGCCCAGGAGCACGATTTCCGCCATCTCGACCGCGCCGGCCGCGCCACGGCGGGACTGGCGCGCAGCCCCCGCCTTGCCGTGATGCTCACTATCGGTGCGGGCGTCGTGCTTGCCTGGTGGATCCTCGCTGCCATGGCTATTCGCGGCGCCGAAAGCCGCGTTGCCGGCGGCGCTCCGGGCGATGCGCTGCTGAAGAACCTGCCGCCATTGCCGCTGCCGGATTTCCTCGACCGGTTCTTCGCTTTGTGCCTTGCGCCGGCGCCGCTTTCAGGCTCGTTGGCGGCGTCGGCGCTCGTCCTGATGTGGTTCGTAATGGCGGTGGCGACGATGCTGCCCTCGGCGGCGCCGATGATCCGCACCTATTGCGAGATTGCCGATACCGCTCGGATCAAGGGAGAGCCCGTCGCCCATCCGCTGGTTCTGGTGATGGGATTTCTCGCGACTTGGCTTGCCGCCTCAGTGGCGTTCGCCGCGCTGACCCTCATAATCTATGGCTTTGTCGCCGCGGGACAGGTGCTCGATCCTGTCGTCGGGGTTGCCGGGGCCGCCGCCTTGGCGATTGCCGGCCTCTATCAGTTCAGCGGCTTGAAGCAGGCGTGCCTCAAGAGGTGCCGCAACCCGTTCTCGATCCTGTTCGCCAACTGGAGCGCGAAGCCGGGGCGTGTCTTTCGCATGGGGGTGGAGCAGGGCGTCTGGTGTCTCGGCTGTTGCTGGGCGCTGATGCTGGT
>NZ_RZSR01001265.1:0-1358 GCF_004023265.1 Mesorhizobium sp. M1A.F.Ca.IN.020.06.1.1 | reverse complement strand
CGCAGTGTGGAAAAGGCCGGCGCTGCGCGGGTCGTCAGGCTTGGCCGAGGCATCCTGCTCCAGCACCAGCAGCGGGCGGCCCGCGGCGCCGAGGGTGATCGCGCCATCGGCGCGGCTCAACTCCTGCAGGCCGACGACGGCACGATAATAGGCGGCAAGGTTTTCGGCATCGCGCGCCTTCAACCCGACACGCGCGACGCTGACCGGGGTGGTCGCGGCAAAAGGCAGTTCGCTCATCGCACTCTCCGTTCGTGCGCCGATCTCACGATGGGCAGTCGCTCCGACGTTTATTAGTCATTCCTGTTCCCTCTCCAGATCGTTCATCACCATCGTTCACACAAGGTTGAAAGAATCGAACACGTTGTTCACCTTTGTGATGCCACTGCATTCCACCGGCCGGTTGCATCAGACAGGGGCGCTCGCTACATCGGCGCCATGAAAGTCAAGGACGCCGATATCCTCATCATACCCGGCTACACCAACTCCGGTCCCGAGCATTGGCAGACCCGCTGGCAATCGAAATTGTCGACGGCACGCAGGGTCGAACAGGCCGAGTGGACGAAACCCGTGCGCGAGGACTGGACGGCAAGTGTAGCGAAAGCTGTCAACGAGGCCGAGCGGCCGGTGGTCATCGTCGCGCATTCGCTGGGTGTGGCGGCGGCGGTGCAGGCGATCCCGCAATTCCAGAAGCCGGTCGCGGGCGCCTTCTTCGTGGCGCCCCCTGATGTCGCCAATCCGGAGATCAGGCCGAGGCACCTGATGACCTTCGGGCCCTATTCGCGCGATCCCCTGCCCTTTCCGTCGATCGTGATCGCCAGCCGCAACGACCCGTTCTGCGCCTTTGAGGTTGCCGAGGATATCGCCGCCGCCTGGGGTTCGCTGTTCATCGACGCCGGCGACGCCGGCCATCTCAACCAGGACGCGGGCTTCGGCCCCTGGCCGGAGGGATCGATGACTTTCGCCAAGTTCCTGACGGAATTGAAGGAGCCTTGAAACGCCGGCGCCTCAGGCGCCGATCGAATCCCGCATGCTCTTCAGCAGCGTCCTGGCTCCGAGCGAGATCAGCGTGTGGTCAGAACCCATGGCGAGCAGCCGATAGCCCATCGACACGACGCGGCCGGCCACGGCCGGCTCGATGACATAGATCGCGGCGTGCTTGCCTGCCTTGCGCGTCCGCTCGGCGATCGAGGCGACCGTCTCCATCATGCTTTCCAGCGTCGAATTGACGGTGGTGCCGTTCGACCAGGCGATCGAGAAATCCGACGGCCCGACGAAGATGCCATCGATGCCGGGCGTCTCGAGGATTCCATCCAGCGCCTCGAACGCCGCACGCGTCTCGAGCATGGCAAAGGCCATGG
>NZ_RZSR01001264.1:0-1359 GCF_004023265.1 Mesorhizobium sp. M1A.F.Ca.IN.020.06.1.1 | reverse complement strand
GATTCTGCACCGCATAAGCGACCGCGACATGCGCGGCGAAAATAACCGTGGCCGCGCTTGCCCACAGACCGGCTTCGCGGAAGCCGAAGCGTGGCTGGGTGGACAAGGCGGCGATCGCTTGCGTCATTGCGCCGCGCTTCCGCTTGTCGCCGGCGCGGAGGTGGCGCCCGCGGCCGCAGCCCCGGTGCCGGACGCCGTCTCCAGCCCGACCAGCGCAATCTTGAGGTAGCCCGCAGCGCGCAGCAGGTTCATTACCTCCATCAGCTCGCCATAGCCCACCGTCTTGTCGGCGCGCAGGAAGATGCGCGTCTGCTTGTCGCCCTTGGTGCGGCTGTGGAGCACGGTGGCGAAGCTCGGTCGCGGCACAGCCTCATTGCCGATCGCCAGAGAAAGATCGCTTTTCAGCGTCAGGAACAGCGGTGTCTCCGGCCGTGGCGCCGGCGTCGCCGTCGACCCGGGCAGGTCGACATTGACGTCGACGGTCGCAAGCGGAGCCGCGACCATGAAGATGATCAAAAGCACCAGGATGACGTCGATGAACGGGGTGACGTTGATCTCGTGGCTTTCCTCGAGATCGTCGCCGGCCGTCTCGCGAATCCGCGCCGCCATTGGCCGCTCACTCCGCTGCCAACGCGGTTGCCGGCGGCACAGTGCGAAAATCGAGGTCGCGGCTGACCAGCCGCTCGACGCCTGCCGAGGCGTCGGCGAGGATCTGCCTGTAGCCGGCTATCGATCGCGCGAAGACGTTGTAGATCACCACCGCCGGGATCGCAGCCACCAGACCCATTGCCGTGGCGAGCAGGGCTTCGGCGATGCCCGGCGCCACCACCGCAAGATTGGTGGTCTGCGCCTGCGAGATGCCGATGAAGGCGTTCATGATGCCCCAGACGGTGCCGAACAGGCCGACGAAGGGCGCCGTGGAGCCGATGGTGGCGAGTAGGCCGGTGCCGCGCGACATGCGCCGGGACGCTGCCGCCTCGATGCGCGACAGCCGCGAGGTGACGCGCTCCTTCAGGCCGTCGCCCGAGATGTGATCCAACGCGCCGGCCGAGAGCGCGCGCTCTTCCTCCGCCGCCCGCACCAGCAGCGCGCCCGGGCCACCGCTGTGGCCGAGCGCGCGGCCGGCCTGCATCAGCGTCGCGGCATTGCCGATCGCGTTCGCCGCGCGCCGCGCCTTGAGCTTGCCGCCGAGGATCTCCAGCGACTTGGCGAGCCAGATCGTCCAGGTGACCAGAGAAGCGAAAGAAAGTCCGACCATCACCGCCTTCACCACGATGTCGGCGTTCATGAACATGCCCCAGGGCGACAGGTCATGCGGCAGCGTCAGAGCAATGGCGGAAGGCTCTTCGCCCCCAGCAG
>NZ_RZSR01001263.1:0-1360 GCF_004023265.1 Mesorhizobium sp. M1A.F.Ca.IN.020.06.1.1 | reverse complement strand
GTCAGCAGCCGGCCGTTGGCGGTCTCGACCCGGTAGTAGACGCTGTCGCGGTCGCCGGTGTCGAACATCTCGATCGCCGCCGGCGGAATGGTGGCGTCGAGCACGCCTTCGGCCATCGCCACCCGCTCGGCGATCGCGCGCGCCGAGCCGACCAGCATCCGGTCGGTGACCAGATCTGCCGTCGCCAGCGCGTTGCGCTGGCTGGTCCACAGATTGACCGTCACCAGCGCGGTCAGCGGCAGCACCACCCAGGCCAGCAATTGCAGGCGGAGGCTGCTAATTTTCATGGCCCTAATCTTCATGGCGGAGCAGATAGCCAAGGCCGCGCAAGGTGGCGATCTGCACGCGCGAGCCTTCCAGCTTCTTGCGCAGCCGATGCACGTAGATCTCGATGGCGCTGGGATCGGCGTCGGTGTCGAAGTCGTAGATCGCCGTCGAGAGTGCCGCCTTGCTCACCGTGCGCCCCGCCTTGACTACCAGCTGTTCCAGCACCGCATGTTCGCGCGGCGTCAGCGAAAGCGCCGCGCCGCCGAGCGAGAACATCCTGGTGTTGGTGTCGAAGACGAGGTCGCCGCAGGAGATGACGGGCGCTGTCCGGTCGTTGGCACGGCGCAGCTGCACGCGGATGCGCGCTTCCAGTTCCTCGATCTGGAAGGGTTTAGCCAGATAGTCGTCGGCGCCCTCGTTGAGGCCCTTCACCCGGCCGTCGAGACTGGCGTTGGCGGTGAGCACGATGACCGGCACCGGGTTGCCGCGTGCCCTCAGCCGCTTCAGCACCTCCATCCCGCCCATGCGCGGCAGGGCGAGGTCGAGGATGATCAGCGCATGGTCGCCGGCCGCCAGCGCATGCTCGACGTCCTCGCCGTCATGTACCACGTCGACGACGTAGCTCGCCTGGCGCAGCGTCTTGCTCAGCCAATCGGCCAGTTCGCGATTGTCTTCGACAAGCAGGAGCCGCATCGTCCATCGCTGTTCGGCAATGCCTCCATCCGGGTGGCGCCGGGCTTTCGCAAGCGCGGCCCGGCGGTCCGAACGGACAGTTTGAAAGCAATCGATAGTCTCGATCCGCGGACAAGGCAAACGCCGGCTGAAATCGGTTCCGTCGGTCAGCCTGGAGGCCCAATTCGCTCGCGCGATTGATAAAACCGAACGGTTCGGTTCAATTTATGTTGACGGTTCGTGTAACTCAGGTGAACGCTGGCTCGTTGTCCAGACCGTGAAACCTCGTCGGCTAACACTGCAAGTAGTTGATATTCAAACAAAAGAATGTGGCAGCCGCGCTGTTCACGCGATTTCAAGGTCGAACCGAACGGTTCGATTTGCACATCTTCGTGATTGGAAATGGCAACAGGACCGACCC
>NZ_RZSR01001262.1:0-1363 GCF_004023265.1 Mesorhizobium sp. M1A.F.Ca.IN.020.06.1.1 | reverse complement strand
CGCTTGAGGATCGTGGCCATCACCACGCGCGTCGTGAACGCGGATATGCGCAACTGGGTGTTCGTGCGTGTCGAGACCGACCAGCCGGGCCTCTACGGTTGGGGCGAGGCGACGCTGGAATGGAAGACCCAGGCCGTCGTCGGCGCCGTCAATGACCTCGCGCCGCTTCTGGTCGGCCGCGACCCGCGCGACATCGAGCAGGCGGTGCGCATCCTCAAAAAGCACTCGTTCTGGCGGCTCGGCGTCATCGGCATGTCGGCGGTTTCCGGCATCGAGCTGGCGCTCTGGGACATTTTTGGCAAATGGCTCGATCAGCCGGTCTGGCGCTTGCTCGGCGGCAAGGTGCGCGACCGGGTCAAGGTCTACACGCATCTCGGCCTCGGCGACATGCGCGCCGTCTACGAAACGTTGGAGACCGAGCCGTTGGTGCGGCGCGCCTCCGAAGTGGTTGCCACGGGCTATCGCGCGCTGAAGGCCGTCTTCATCCCCTACAGCCACTATCATGCGCCGCTCGTCGAGGTCGACAAGGTCGGCCGCCTAATGGAGGCACTGCGCAAGACAGTCGGTCCCGAAGTCGAGATCATGGTCGATTTCCACGGCCGTCCCGCCTCGGCCTCCACCGCGCTCGCCTATATCGACGCGCTTGCGCCCTACCGACCGATGTTCGTCGAAGAGCCGCTGCCGCCGGGCGAGACCGGCGCGCTGGCGCAGCTCGTCGCCAAATCGCGCGTGCCGATCGCCACCGGCGAGCGGCTGATCGATCGTCCCGAATTCGACGACCTTTTCCGGGCAAGGGCGGTCGACATCGTGCAGCCGGACATCTGCCACTGCGGCGGCCTGCTCGAGGCGAGGAAAATCGCCGCCATGGCCGAGGCGGTCTCGGTGGGTGTGGCGCCGCACAATCCGCTCGGTCCGATCGCCGGCGCGGCGGCGCTGCATTTCGCGGTCTCCACGCCCAATCACCTGATCCAGGAAGAGATGGTCGGTGCCGTGCCCTGGTATTTCGAGGTGGTGAAGGGGCCGATCCGCATGATCGACGGCTGCTGGCAGGTGCCGGATGCGCCCGGGCTCGGCGTCGAGGTCGACGAAGCGGTCGCCGACCGGCATCCCTACAGGCCGGAGGTCATGCACACCACCAATGCCGTCCTTGCCGACGGCACCATCGTGGACTGGTGACCATGGCCGGGCGACTGAAGGACAAGGTGGTGATTGTCACCGGCGCCGGGCGCGGCATCGGCGAGGCGACGGCGCGCGCGATGGCCGCCGAGGGTGCGGCCATCGTCGTGGCCGAAAAGGATGCGCTCAGCGGAAAGAGCGTTGCCGCGTCGCTGGTCGAAGCCGGCGCTCGGGCGCTGTTCGTGGA
>NZ_RZSR01000126.1:0-9187 GCF_004023265.1 Mesorhizobium sp. M1A.F.Ca.IN.020.06.1.1 | reverse complement strand
CGGCATAACCGAGGACATAATTACGGAGCTGGCCAGGTTCCGCTCCCTGCTCGTCATCGCACGCAATTCATCGTTTCAGTTCCGTCACCCCGCATTGGACACTGCCGAAGCCCACCGCAAGCTCGGAGTTCGCTACCTCGTCGCAGGCAGCATACGAAAGCTCGGTGATCGCATTCGGATCACCACACAATTGATTGATGCCGCCACCGGCACCCACCTTTGGGCCCAACGGTACGACCGGGCCCTCAACGACATCTTCGCATTGCAAGACGAGGTTGCGGCTCTTATCGCCTCGATGGTCGAAGGCCAAGCCGAGGCCGATTCTGCGAGCCGCAGCAGACGCAAGCGTCCGACCGATTGGGACGCATACGACTACTACCTGCAGGGGCGCGCGCACTTCTACCGATATGAACTGGACAAGGCCGAGCCCCTCTTCGCGCAGTGTATCAAGCTCGATTCGGCATTCGCTCAAGGTCACGCCTTCCTGGCGCAGGCCCTCGTCGGCAGATTTTGGTACGACAACGATCTGCGGTCGCTACAGAAGGCCTGGGACGCCGCTCGAACGGCGCTCGCTCTCGACAGGAGCGATGGCGTCTGTCATCAGAGCATGGGGCTGGTGCTTACCCACATGCGCCAACACAGCGATGCGGGAGTGCATTTCGAGCGAGCGCGCTCGTTGAACCCGCTGGACGTGAACATAGCGGGGGATTACGCAAGCTGGCTCAACTACGGCGGACGGGCCGAGACGGCGCTCGACGTGCTCGAAACAGCGCTCCTGCGCGACCCGGTACCACCGATGTGGTTCTGGGAGGTGAAGGGTAGCTCCCTGTTCCTGCTTGGAAGGTACTCCGAAGCCGTCGCTTCGTATCAGAAGGCTGGCGACCAATTCTTCGTCCATGCTTTCCTCGCAGCGTCTTACGCACATTTGGGCGAGACGGAGAAGGCGCGCGCTGAAGTCGAGGAGGCACTGACCAGGAAACACGACCTGACTCTCCGGCTGATTTCAAATCTCCCGTTCGCCGACCATGTCGCGCTCGGGCTTTTCACATCAGGCTTCAGAAAGGCGGGTTTTCCCGCCTGAACGCACCCCAGGGAAGGCTACGTTCACACTCGGAGGGGTGGATGCTTTCCCATCTCTCAAATTTGAATGCGGGTGCAGCTCGTGCGGCCCACAATAATGCATGCCGAACTATCTGTTCGAAGTCTTCCGAAATGGGCAAAGCCTCGGCGATGCTTGGGTCGACCTCGGCAATCTCACCGACCTGCGACGAGAAGCGCTGAAGGCGCTTCACGATATCGCTGCAGACGAAATCGCCTCAAGCGACTTGGATGAGACTGTGACCGTTGCCGTTCATGACGAAGCCGGCAGGCCGGTATATTCCGCAAGTCTCACCGTCTCGCAGCCGTTGCCCGCCTTCAACGGCTAGGAGTCGTCCGCTCATCCTCCAGCGGCAGGAACGCGCCCGGTCGCAGCGAAGCCGGAACTGGTAGTTTGATGAGTGTGGGGGAAAGACGGCAGCGGAAGAGAGCCTTTCCTGCTGCTGATCCATCGGCCGCTCGCCGCCCTGCGCACGCGAGTGGCGTTCCTCTGCAGCATATTGGCTTGGAAGACCGACCAGCCGGTTGAGCCTGAAGCCGCACATTATTCACCGTGGTGATGAGTGTTTCTGCGTTTTCCAAATTGGACGCGTACAACCTTTTTGGGCGATGGTTCGTTCAGAACGCCTCTGCTCTCAACGCCACCAGCGAAGCAGGGCTGCGTGCCTGACGACCGATGGAGCAGACATCGATGCCTGTCGGGAACGCGCGATCGGGCCCACGCTGCAGCGGACCTCGATTGCGGGCTGGAGGCAGAAGGCACTGCTTGCCCAGGGAAGTTGAATAGGGAGTTGGTCGGCTCCCCTAAGAGTTGCCTTTCGACCAAGGAGCGATCGATGAAGTCGGCTTTCCGGTACCTGATGTTCGCCATGGCCTTGCTGTCGCCAGCGGGAATGAATGCAGTCCAGGCAGCGGACGCTCAAATGCCACTCGTTGTTGCGAGGCCCCGGGAACCCTCCATCACCACGAGCACGTCCGAGACGACCGGCATGTCCCGGGTCAACGGCCAGAGCGGTACGGTGCTCCATGTGAATGCGACGAAGCCTGGATTGCATGCCGTGTGCTGCGGCTTGAGCCGCACAAACACGTCATGCCGCTGTCGCACCTCGATTCCCGCTTCGCGACGATCCTGTCTGGAACCTTCTACGTTGCGTTTGACGACACATACGACGCAACCAAGCTCAAGGCCCTTTCGCCTGGCGGCATCTACACTGAACCGGCCTAGGCAAAGGTTCGGTTGCCAAATGGTGTGAGTAAGAAAACCTGAAGGGTTGAGGCGACCTACACGCGTCATTGGTTTGCCTCAGGCATTGTTTCATGATTGCACTCGTCCGCATTGCCCTCAGCCGGCCCTACACGTTCATCGTGTTGGCGCTGCTGATCCTGATCATCGGCCCGCTCGTGACCCTGCGCTCGGTGTGCCCCCACACCCAGCGGCGGGCTAAGGTGACCGGCGCCTTTTCTCGTGGGGGAGAATTGCCTGAGAGCCCGGCGCCGGCCTAGCGACTAGTGGTCCGCCGCATATGCAAGATAGCTAATTTCTACCTCAAAAGGACATGGTGTGATCGCGGAACCTCTTTGGCAATCGCCCTGGCGATCAGGAATAATCCTCACCGGTGCGGCGACCCCAATTTGCGAGGATCGCCATGACAATGAAATTTCCCTTCACGGAAGACACACTCGGCAAAAGCTGGAGGCCGGGACGGGTCTTTCTGTCTATTGCCTCACTTGCCGGCGGTCGGCGGTATTGGACGTTGCCGCACTGGTGAAACGGCTCGGGCCAGACCATAAATGCCTGCTTTGCGTACCAGTTGATGGGATCGCCTACAGGACTGTTGTTCGATGGCGCAAGAGTGATCGCGTAGGCGTTGAATTCAAGGGCACCGAGCCAAAGCCGAAGTTCCATTACGGTTGAATGCCGGCTCCGGCCTTCCTGTCTCTAGTGGCAGAAATGTCACGCAATCTGAATATGCAGCGCTTCAACTAGGGCGCGCTTATGATCCCTCTTACCGAGGCGTACCGTCTTGGCTGCGAGGGATGCGGGGACCACTGGAGCGCTCGCTGCGGCAACGCAGCGGGCGCTTCGCATGGGAGCGATGGCGATGTGCACCAGAGCAGGGCTAGCATCCGGCTTCCGGGCTTTCTGTCAGCTCACTCTCCGGCTGGACCGCCAGCGCGCGGTCTCGATGTCGTCGCGGGAAATCCCCATGTCGCTGAGCATGTCGTCCGGTGAGTCGCTCAGATCGTCAGTTGCCTTCAATAGCGCCCTCTGATCGGCTCGGCGACCAAACCAATCGACAACGGGACCAGCTACGACTAGAGGAAGGTTCATAAGCATAGGAAGGTTCACAAGCATCAGGGCACTCCCTTCACCGCTGCACAAGCTAGGCCGATGCGCCAGGAGCGTCTGTGACAGGACTCACAGACCCGTTAGTGCCTGCTAATTCAAGAACGTGCCGAGAACATCACGGCCATTCCGTGTTCCATGGAGTGAGCGGGAATGTTTTGCAATGCACGGAAAACAAGGACTTAGGTGAGAGCGTGTTGCAAATGTGATGTAACCACGGTCCGGAGACCATGTTTTCATCTAAGGCATTGTTCTGCTTGAATATTTCGTTGGCTGGGGAACCTGGATTCGAACCAGGACTAACGGAGTCAGAGTATTTTAGGAAGCATTGAAAATGCTAAATAAAATGGCAGTTTGTCGCCGACATGTTGCTATCAGGTGAGTAGCGCGGCCGCCGCGTTGTCCATTGCGCCTGCATCGTCGCCTTTCGGAAACAGGTGCGAGTAGGTGTCGAGCGTTACCTGAATGCTTGAATGACCCATGCGCTCCTGCACTATTTTGGCCGGCAAGCCGAGGCCTCCGTCTTGAGGGCAATTGATGCACCATGAGGCATAGAAGTGACGCAGCGCGTGGAGGCCTGAATATTTCGGCTCAAGCACCGGCTCGCCTTTGGCGTTCTTCTCACCAGGGTCGATCGCGACACCGGCCGCAAGCTGGGCCGGATAGAACCATCGCGTGGTGATGTTGGCGTAAAACTCGACCTTGCCGGTTCCAGAAGGGAAGACAAGATCGAGGGCGCCAGCCGGGCAATCCGCTTTCCACTCCTTCAGGGTGCGCACCAAGTTGGCGGGAAGGGGAATCGTGCGGCGCCCCTTCTTTGACTTAGGCGAGCCGATTTCGTGGTAGGCGTCAGCGCGCTGGCGGATCGTCACCGACGCTTTGTCTAGGTCGACATCGGACCAGCGCAGGCCGCGAAGTTCACTTGAGCGCATGCCGGTAAGGATGGCGGTCATTAGGAATGCATGCGGCTTGCCAGCCTTGGCGGCGGCAAGCATGGCCTTCACCTCGGCGGGCGTGGGATAGTCGACGCCGACCTGCGCCTGCTCTTCGTGACGGGCCGCAGCCTGTTTCTTGCCCTTCTTTCGGCCCATGTCCTTGACGGCGTTCTGGATAACCAGGCCGCGCTCTTGCGCATCGGAGAGCAGTGCACCCAAAGACACGCGCACCGCTCGCACCATCGCGCTGCTGCGTCCATTTCCCGCCAGGGTATCTAGGAACGCACGCACGGCGGGGATGGTGATTTCGTTCAGCTTCTTTTTGCCGATGAACGGCACGATGTGAAGATTTATGTGCTGGGTGTATTGCGCGACCGTCGAGCGCTCCAGGTCAGCACACGCCGCAAGCCAGTACTTGGCAGCCTCAGCAACTGTGATGGTTGCGCTGTCAGCGACGTGGACCTTGCCATTCACCTCAATGCGAGCCTTAGCCTCGTAGGCGAGGGCATCCTTCTTCTTGGAGAAGGTCTTGATGTGTCGCTTTCCGGTCTGCGCATAGTAGTCGACGATATAGGCCGACTTCTGGGTTCCGCTCTTAGTTGTCCACGTCCGTTCACGTATCGACATGCTTGTCCCTCCGCAACACGCTGGCAAGGTATAGCATGACTAACGGATTTTTAGCAACATGCGGAATGCGTGAGACTATCTTGACACAAGAGGCGAAAACACCTAATGTGCGCGTCCTTTTCGTAACAGAATCGGGTACGCATACAGACTATCGACAATACGAAAACGTGTCAAGCGAAATTTTCAGAGGAACGCAATGAACGACAATCACCCGCTCGCCGCGGATATCCTTCGCGGCGCCGCAGCTATCGCCGACTTTCTCGGCTTTGAGCGGCGAGCCGTTTATCACGCAGTTTCGAAGAACAGCATTCCAACATTCCGCATTGGAGAGGTTGTCTGTGCCAGGCGCTCGACGTTGACGAACTGGATCGAGGCACAAGAGGCGAGGGCGGCATGACCAAACCTATAAGCCAAATGACGATGGCCGAACTCGAGGCCGAGCTTGCCGCCATTCGCGCGGTGCAGGCGTGGCGCCGGGCGCAGTTAAGCAGAACTCAAAAACATAAGCGCTCGACCCAACGGCGCCCGCAACCCCGACCCGTAACGGGAACAACCTTCTTGAAAATCCTCGACATACGACCCGCGCCGCCAGGCGTGGGAAGAACTGTTGCGCACTTTGATGTGCAACTGACGCCAGACTGCCGCCTATACGGCCTTCGGCTTGTGCAGGGCGACGGTGGACGGTTCTTGACCTATGCGCCCAATAGCCATGGCGTTCGCGTTGCCACGTTCGCGCGAGACCTAGCCGACGAAATTTCGCGCGCCGCAAGCGCAGCTTGGAGCCAGCATCGTGCAGCACATAGTCAATCTTAAGCAAGCCGCTATCCTGCTCGGCGGCGACGTCATAAGCCGTAACCGGATCCTTTGCCCTGGTCCTGCTCATTCACGGCGCGATCGTAGCCTACAGGTGACCTTTAAGGACGACGGCTTCACTGTCCGTTCATTCGCGGGCGATGATTTCCGAGACTGCCGCGATCACGTGAAAGCCGCACTCGGCCTTTCCGACGAGCGGCCAACCGTACCGCGCCAACCACTGCACCACGTCGACCACGACAAGCTGGCCAAACAGCAATCGGCCGCCGACATGTGGGCGCGCTCTGCACCGCTGCCAGGCACGGTGGCGGAGAAGTACCTTGCCAGCCGCGGCTTGGCCTACAGCGGCGATGCGCTCCGTTACTGGCCAGGCGGCAGGGCCATGGTGGCGCTCATCACCAACATCCTTACGGCCGAGCCGCAGGCGATTCACCGGACGTTTCTTGATCGCGACGGCTCCAAGGTTGACCGCAAGATGTTAGGCCCGGCTGGTGGCGGTGTTGTGCGCCTCTCTGGTGACGAAGATGTTACGCTTGGCCTCGCAATAGCCGAAGGCATCGAAACGGCGTTGGCTGTGCCGTTCCGCCCTGTGTGGGCGTGTTTGTCAGCCGGAACGATGCGGAGTTTTCCGGTGATTTCCGGTATCCAGGCGCTGACGGTTTTCGCGGACAACGATGCCTCCGGAACCGGCCAAAAGGCGGCTCGCGACTGCGCCGAGCGGTGGCACGCAGCCGGGCGAGAGGTGACGATTAGAATCCCGACTGGAACCGGCGCCGATTACGCCACGAGGGAGGCTGCGTAATGGGTGCGATTCCTGAGAGGATCTATAAATTCGAGCCCGGCAAGCCCGCGCCGGAAATCCCTGTCCCGGCAAACGACAATGGCCGCGGCCGGCTTGTCTTCATAGGCGAGGATGCGCCTTACGTTCCGAAGCCGGAGTTGGTGCGGGACACGATGCCGAGAACTGGCGTCGGCTTCTATGGCGGTCAGTCAGGTGCCTACAAGACGTTCTTCGCCATCCACTCAGCCACATGCTTCATGACCGGCGAACCGCTTGCCGGTCGTGATATCGAGCGGACGGGCGGTGTAGTCTATTGGGCGGCAGAAGGCGAAGGCACGATCAGCGGACGGTTGAAGGCCCGCCGCGCGCAACTCCAAGACCCCGATGAACTGTTGCCATTCTATCTGCTAACCGAGATGGGGGCGCTCACGGACAAGGCGTCATATGCCGCGCTTGAGGCGCGGCTGGTGCAGGCCGCGGCAAGCATGCGGGAACGGTTCGATGTGCCGTTGGTCGCACTCATCATCGACACCGTTTCGGCGGCAGGGATGATCGCCGAGGACAAAGAGAACGATCCTGGTTCCTGGCAGAGGGTGTTCGATGCGCTGCAGCCGATCGCGAAGCGGCTCGACTGCGTCATCATCCTAATCCACCACGCGGGCAAGAATGCTTCTGCCGGCCTGCGGGGCTCTTCAAATGCGCGCGCCGGTGCCGATTTCGCCCTG
This sequence comes from Mesorhizobium sp. M1A.F.Ca.IN.020.06.1.1, assembly GCF_004023265.1. Taxonomy (NCBI): domain Bacteria; kingdom Pseudomonadati; phylum Pseudomonadota; class Alphaproteobacteria; order Hyphomicrobiales; family Phyllobacteriaceae; genus Mesorhizobium; species Mesorhizobium sp. M1A.F.Ca.IN.020.06.1.1. The sequence goes on along the minus strand of NZ_RZSR01000126.1, from coordinate 1,861 downwards.
ATGCTGGCCTGCGACCGGGACGAGATTACCGGCCTCACAGCCAATCACCATCTGCACCTCGCCAAGAGCCGCGACGCGCCAGAAGGACCGATTGCGGCAATCACGGCGAGTCCTGCTCAGATAGGCGTCCGCGATGACGGCTCGCCTATCACGACGCTCGTCCTCGATTTCGACACTTCCGGCAAGGCGCCAAGCAAAAAGCCGAAAGCCAGCAAAACCGACCGGCCATTTCGCGATGGATTTATGGCGGCTCTGGCCGATCGAGGGCAGACCGTCCGCGTTCACGGCGACAATGCCGCGCCTCAGGTTATGGCAGTCTTGTTGGAAGAAGCGCGGGCCGAATTCGCAGCACGTTACGTCACAGCCCAAGCCGATGAGGCTAAGCGAGCCGACACTGTGCGCAAGCAGTTCAAGAGTGCCGTCGAAAGAGCCGTGCAGTCTGGCGAGTTTTGCGCCGGAAGCTGGGACGGAAAAGAGTGGATCTGGAAGATTTCGGAGCCGGAAAAATAAGGAATTTTCCGGAAATTTCCGGAGTTTTCCGAATGTCCAAACCCGTCCGTAATGTGGAACAAGGGTTGCCTATCACCAAGATAGGCACCCTGTTTCGTAGGATGGAAGCGACCGGAAAAATGGAAAGATACCTATAGGCTTCCTTTCCGTTTTCCGTTCAAGTTTGAACAATTAACCGACAGAGAAACCAGAGGAGGGAACAAATGGAAATAGCATGTTTGCAATCGAACCATACGCCGCTGAGCGGCAGGTTTTTAAGTCGAACGACAAAGGTGGAATGGACTCCCATTGGGAACCGTGCCGGGTGCTCGGCGTGACCAAGGATGAGGACGGCGAATTGGTCTTCATCGTTGAAACCCAACACGGCCGAGACCGCATGTTGGAAATGGAGACGTATGTGAGGCGCGTCGCATGAAGAAGGTTGTCGCACCACCAGGAAACGAAACCGTCTCGGTGCGCCGCATCTCGTGGCAGGAATTCTACAAAATCACCGGCCGCGAACCTCCGAAAGCCGACAACGACAACGAGCCAGCAGCAGATACAGCTAGGGGTAGGGGCGGTCGAACTCTCTGAATCGCCCCATCCAGAGGACCGGTGCGGCCCCGTAAGTGCGTATGAGCCTTGCCCCGGTTCAAATCAGATTCGGCCTCGCCTTGCAGCCCAAGGCTTTGAGGCCAAAAGACCAAGGATTCCTATATGGAAAAAACACCAAAACCACCCTCGCATTTGCGAAAACCAACGCAAAAGTGGTTTCGTTCGGTTGTCGAGGAGTACGAAATGGAGCCGCACAACCTGCGACTTCTAATCCGTGCGTGCGAAGCCTGGGATAGAGGCGAGGAAGCGCGCGAGGCTATCGAGGCGCACGGCCTTACGTATACGGATAGATGGAACGCGCCGCGCGCGCGACCAGAAGTGGCCGTTGAGAGGGATAGCCGCATCGGCTTCGCTCGGCTCATTCGGGAGCTTTCTTTGGATGGTGCCGGCTCGCCGGAAGCATCGCGCCCGCCGCGGTATGCAAGCTACGGCGCGAGGCGCTGATGCCGATCAGACGTAGACGCAACAAAGCGCGACCTGACGAAGCGACGGCTTGGGCGATGTTTATGCAGGCTGGTTGCGATTTCTTCGATGACCTCGCCGCGGCCGGACTAACGGAAAGCGCGGCGCACGCGTTCGCCGAGGCAACCTGGCACCGCATTGGCTATGACGTGCTGGCCGTTCTCGACGCGCTCCATGATGGCTTCCCGCCATACCAACGACCCATCTGGGCGGAAGAGCAGTTTGGCAAACCAAACGGGGAACGTCGCTATGCCTGTTAGAAAAACACTCAATCGGCGCGTCGAGCGTGCTAACT
>NZ_RZSR01001261.1:0-1369 GCF_004023265.1 Mesorhizobium sp. M1A.F.Ca.IN.020.06.1.1 | reverse complement strand
TTCGTATGTCGCCGCTTTCGGGGCAGGTGCTGTCGACGCATCTCGACGATGCAGGCTGGAGCCGGTTCGACGAATCGGTGGTGATGCGTCTGCCGCTCAAGGAGGCGCAACTCGACGCCGCGATGGACCAGATTCCGCTGAAAGACATCAGCCGCTTCATCGGCGCGGCGATCAGGACGAACGGCTCGGACGCCTCGCTGCGAGCCGGCCTCTCGGAAGTCATCGGCGCAATCCAGCCTGAGGCGGGGCTGTTTGCGCTCGAGGACGGCAATGAGCCGCTGGCAACGCTGATCTGCGTCCACGACGGCGATCTCGCCGGCGTGTTCGAGGTCGCCACCGAAAAATCGGCGCGCAAAAAGGGCCACGGCCGCAACCTCATCCTGTCGGCGCTGAAATGGGCCAGGCTGCGCGGCGCGCGCGAAGCATGGCTGCAGGTAGAAGCCGGCAATGTTGCGGCGCTGTCGCTCTACCGGTCGCTCGGCTTCGAGGAAGTCTATCGCTACCATTATCGCCGGCGGCCGGACGCATGAGCGAGATCACGCCAGCTGGAAAGCGCCTGCTTCTTGTCGCGGCCTGCGCGCTGGTGGACGCCGACCGACGCGTGCTTCTGGCGCAGCGTCCCGAGGGCAAGCAGCTCGCCGGCCTTTGGGAGTTTCCGGGCGGCAAGGTCGAGCCAGGCGAGACGCCCGAGGAATGCCTGGTGCGCGAGCTGCATGAGGAGCTCGGTATCGAGACCGAGATCCCCTGCCTGGCGCCGCTCACCTTCGCCAGCCACAGCTATGACCATTTCCACCTGCTGATGCCGCTCTACATCTGCCGGCGCTTCCGCGGCATTGCGCAGCCGAGGGAAGGGCAGGGGCTGAAATGGGTCAGGCCGCGCCAGATGCGCGACTACCCGATGCCGCCGGCGGACGCGCCGCTGATCCAGTTCCTCATCGATCTCTTGTGATCGTCACAGCCGCTTCAGCGTTTCCACCAAAATGCTGATTTGGCGACCTCCGGCCGGAATTGCTCCAAGCTGCCGTTTGCTCCGTCTGCTCTAGGCAGCGTTAATGGAAGATTTATCTCGACATGGAAAATTGAGGCAAATCGTTCGCGCGGCGGCATGCCGATTTTGATTGGAGCCAATCCATGAGCCTCGACAGAGAATGGGACTCGATCCGGCCCGACCGCACTTTCCGCGCCGCCGATGCCGGCATGGGTATCTTGCGGATCACCCTGCTTTTCGGGTCGGCCGCGGTGGCGCTGGCTCTGATCGCGACGCCTTTCCTGGACAGCCAGCTGCGTCCGCAGGTCGCGCGCGAGAGCTTGACCGGCGGACTCGACCTAAGCAGCACCGGTTCGATCGGTCGCCGCGATACCTACACCC
>NZ_RZSR01001260.1:0-1376 GCF_004023265.1 Mesorhizobium sp. M1A.F.Ca.IN.020.06.1.1 | reverse complement strand
CGGAACCGACCACCGTTGCCACCAGCAGGCCGGCGCCCAGGGCTTCAGCAACGGCACGTCGCGGCAGATCGTAAGAGATCATTGCCGGGGCCCCTCACCCGGCCGGCAGCACGGGGCGGCGAGCGCCGGCGCGCAGATTTCCGGCCGGCCCGAGCAGCAATCCTCCATCAGGAAGCGGATCAGAGCGGAAAGCGCATCGTATTCCGCGCTGTAGACGATCGAGCGTGCGTCGCGGCGCGTGCCGACCAGGCCGGCGCGCTCCAGTTCCTTGAGATGGAAGCTGACATTGGACGGAGATACCTCGACCTGTTCGGCAAGCGAACCGGCGGCGATGCCGTCCGGCCCGGCAACCACCAGCAACCGAAGCAGTTTCAGCCGCGTTTCCTGCGACAGCGCACCAAAGGCCATCAGGGCTTGTCGCTCATCCACGTTTCAACAATCCTTGAAATATTGAAACGAGGCATAGCCGACATGCTCACTCCTGACAAGAAATTATCGTCCCCGCTCCTCCATTGGATCCTCGGACCTGACCATCGGCGATCTGCTCCACACGCTGGCTGATTACCAAGACAAGCCGCTGGTGTTTCGTTACGACGCGGCCGGCCGGTGAAATTTCCACCCCAACTAGGATAGTGGGCCGGTTTGAAATCGCGGGTTAGCCAAACTCCCCGTCCATCACGCTCTATTGAGCGAATGTGAATGATCCCCAGCTTCCTCTGAACCCGTGATTGTGATGAATATCCGACCGCCAGAGCACACCCAACAATGTCGCTCTCAGCAAGGAAAAGGGCTCGCGCCTAAACGCCGCGAGCCCTTCTCTTTTTACGTCACGCGCTTTTTTGTAAGGGCGGCGCACTGTTGGCTTCTCGGCTTCGACAAGCGCAACGATGATCGCGCTTCTCCCAACGCTTGTCGGTGACGCCCGCTTCCGCCTGTTTCCGGACGGGGCCTAGGCGAAAGCGCCTATTCTGATTGGGGTGGACTTTCAAACCGACCCACTACCCAAATTAGCGATCTCTTGTATTTCTTGAAAATGAGGATCATGCTTGGCCCAATGCGTGGCAACCTGATGCGCAGCCGGGTGGATAAAAGGGTAAGGCGCCATGGAATTCGCAGTCTGCTATGACCACAGCGTGATCGATCTGGCTTGGTCGATCTTCCTCGGCATCACGACGGTTTTCATGTTCTTGGCGCCATTGGCCGTTGCGCGGCTTATAGCGATCTCGCGCGGGGCACCTGTCGGACGGCTTCAGACGGCCTGACAGCCGAGGCCTTTCCTAGCCGACGATTTTTAGCCCAGGCACTTCACCGAACAGCGCCGAGCAGTCGATCTCGTCCAGGAAAAGCGCGTTTGGGATCGAGCACCAGCCACGATG
>NZ_RZSR01001259.1:0-1378 GCF_004023265.1 Mesorhizobium sp. M1A.F.Ca.IN.020.06.1.1 | reverse complement strand
AAGCTGCGCCTTGCCACCGCCAAGATCGACGATACCTCGCTCGACATTTCGGATGAGATCCTCGATCACGTCGCCAGAACGGTGACGGGCAGCGGGCGCGAGCTCGAAGGCGCCTTCAACCAGCTTCTGTTTCGCCAGTCCTTCGAGCCGCAGATCACTATCGACCGCATCGACGAGATCCTCGGCCATATCTACCGCTCGGGCGAGCCGAAGCGGGTGCGTATCGAGGACATCCAGCGCATCGTGGCGCGCCACTATAACGTTTCGAAGACGGAACTGCTCTCAAACCGCCGCACGCGCACCATCGTCAAACCGCGGCAGGTAGCGATGTATCTCTCCAAGGTGATGACGCCGCGCTCGCTGCCGGAGATCGGACGCCGTTTCGGCGGCCGCGATCACACGACGGTTCTGCACGCCGTGCGCAAGATCGAGGATCTTTCCGGCGCCGACAACACGCTGGCACAGGAACTCGAACTGCTCAGAAGGCTGATCAACGAGCAGGCCTGAGCGCTTCGCCCGCTTTATCCCCAGAAAGCCCGCGCAACCGGCTGGAACCGGTGCCGCGGGCTTGCGTTTGCAGGGTTTTTACTGTCAGCTTACATAGATTCTGAGCTTTTCGGAGCTTTTGCGGGACGCCGCTGCCCGGTGACCCGCTCATTCATTGAAGCGAGCCTGTTTCGTCATGCGTGTTATCCTGGAACGATCCAATCTCCTGAAGTCCCTCAACCACGTCCATCGCGTGGTGGAGCGGCGCAACACCATACCGATCCTGTCGAATGTGCTGCTCAGCGCCGAGGGCGCCAGCCTGGAAATGAAGGCCACCGACCTCGACCTTGAAGTGACCGAAGCCACGCCGGCCAAGGTCGAGCGCGGCGGCGCGACGACGGTTCCGGCGCATCTGCTCTACGACATCGTGCGCAAGCTGGCCGACGGCGCCGAGGTGATGCTGAAGACCGACGAGGACGGCAACGCTATGACCGTCACGTCCGGGCGCTCCAGCTTCCGCCTGCAGTGCTTGCCGCAGTCCGATTTCCCGGAGCTTTCGGCCGGCTCCTTCTCGCACATCTTCCGGCTCGATTCGGTAGCGCTCAAGGGCCTGATCGAGAAGACGCAGTTCGCGATCTCGACCGAAGAGACGCGCTACTATCTCAACGGCATCTTCCTGCACACGCATGAGGCGGGCGGCAAGCTGAAGCTGCGCTCGGTCGCGACCGACGGGCACCGACTGGCGCGCGCCGAGATCGACGCGCCGGCAGGCTCCGAAGGCATGCCCGGCATCATCATCCCGCGCAAGACGGTGAGCGAGCTGCAGAAGCTGGTCGACGACCCTGATATCGCGGTGACGACGGAACTGTCGGATACCAAGATCCGCTTCACC
>NZ_RZSR01001258.1:0-1380 GCF_004023265.1 Mesorhizobium sp. M1A.F.Ca.IN.020.06.1.1 | reverse complement strand
GAGGGGGCCGCTGCGGGCCGAGAGCTTCGATATTCTGTGCATCCGCGAAAACACCGAAGGCGAATACTCCGGCGCCGGCGGGCGTGTGCATCAAGGCACGCTGGACGAGGTCGCGGTGGAAACCTCGATCTTCACCCGGGCCGGGGTCGAGCGCATCCTGCGCTTCGGCTTCGAGCAGGCACGGGCGCGGCGCGGCAGGCTGGCTTCCGTCACCAAGTCCAACGCACAAAAATATTCGATGGTGTTCTGGGACGAGATCACGCGCAAGCTGGCCGCCGACTATCCGGACGTCGACGTGACCAGCTATCATGTCGACGCACTCGCTGCGCGCATGATCATGGATCCGCAGAGCCTCGACGTGGTCGTCGCTTCCAATCTCTTCGGCGACATACTGACGGATATCGGCGCGGCGATCCAGGGCGGGCTCGGCTACGCAGCTTCCGCCAACATCAACCCCGACCGCTCGGCGCCGTCCATGTTCGAGCCGGTGCACGGCTCCGCGCCCGACATCGCCCACCTCGGCATCGCCAACCCGATCGCCGCCATATGGTCGGGCGCAATGATGCTTGAACATCTGGGCGAAAAGGACGCAGCCGGCCGCGTCATGAACGCGATCGAAGCGACAACGGCGCGAGGGGTGGGAACCACGGCCGGCAAAGATCGTACGGACGCCATCACATCCGCCGTTGTCGCGGCGCTCACCTGATTTGCGAGGTCGTTTTCGATGAAAAGCCTGAAAGACAAAACTCTCTTCCGCGAGGCCGGTCTGATCGGCGGCAGATGGGTCGCGGCAGGTTCCGGCAGAACGGTCGATGTGATCGATCCGGCAACACAGATATCGATCGGCACAGTGCCCGACATGTCCGGCCCGGAGGCCCGCGCGGCCATAGAGGCCGCGGCTTCCGCCTATCGGGATTGGAAAAAGAAGACCCACGCCGAACGCGCCGCCCTGCTGGAGGCCTGGCATGGTCTGATGCTTAAGCATCTGGACGATCTCGCACTGATCCTGACCACGGAACAGGGCAAGCCGCTGGACGAGGCCAAAGGCGAGATCCGCTACGGAGCGTCCTTCGTCAAATGGTTCGCCGAGGAGGCGCGCCGGATCAATGGCCACACCATCCCCTCGCCTACATCAGACCGCCGCATCATCGTCCTGAAGGAACCCGTCGGCGTGTGCGGCATCATCACGCCTTGGAACTTTCCCAATGCGATGATCACCCGCAAGGTTGCGCCGGCGCTGGCCGCCGGCTGCACGGTGGTGATCAAGCCGTCCGAGTTCACGCCCTATTCGGCGTTGGCGCTCGGCGTGCTCGCCGAACGCGCGGGTATTCCCGCCGGCGTCATCAACATCGTCACCGGCATGCCGGCCGAGATCGGCAA
>NZ_RZSR01001257.1:0-1380 GCF_004023265.1 Mesorhizobium sp. M1A.F.Ca.IN.020.06.1.1 | reverse complement strand
GCTTCATGGACGTTTTCCTTCCGGCCGCTGCCTGCTGAAATCTGCCAACCCGAATATCGCAATGCCGGTCCGCTGTCGACGCACACTGACGGCTCTGGCCTCGTGACATCCGTCCCGATCAAGCCCATAACCCCAACCGGTTTTTGATCGCGCATGTCTTCATTCCCGAAACCGGTTCCCACCTTCGGGAGACATGCTTTTGAACGGTGATCTTCATGGCAAGCATAGACGATCTCGACACGCCGGCGATCCTGATCGACGCGGCCCGCGCCGAAGCCAACATCGCAAAGGCGCAGGCGCATGCCGACCGCCACGGGCTGAAGCTCCGCCCGCACATCAAGACGCACAAGCTGCCCTACTGGGCGAAGAAGCAGGTCGCGGCTGGCGCGGTCGGCATAACCTGCCAGAAGATCGGCGAGGCCGAGGTGATGGCCGATGCCGGGCTTGAGGACATTTTCCTGCCCTACAACATTCTCGGCCGCGCCAAGCTGGAGCGGCTGAAGGCACTGCATGGCCGCGTCGCGCTGTCGGTCACGGCGGACAGCCACGAAACGCTGTCAGGGCTAGCCGCGACCTTCACCGATACCGGCCACCCGCTGCCGGTGCTGGTCGAATGCGACACCGGCATGGGGCGCTGCGGCGTGCAGAGCCCGGCCGAAGCGGTTGCACTGGCGAAAGTGATCGACCAGGCCAGAGGACTAACCTTCGGCGGGCTGATGACTTATCCGGCGGCGGGCCGCGCCGCCGAAGCCGAGGCGTGGCTGCGGAACGCGCGCGAGACGCTTGCGGCGGCCGGGCTCGAATGCCGGCGCATCTCCAGCGGAGGCACGCCGGACATGTGGCGCTCGGGCGAGGACAGCGTCGTCACCGAATACCGGCCCGGCACCTACATCTATCTCGACCGCTACCAGGTCGCCAAAGGCGTCGGCACGCTCGACGATTGCGCGCTGACGGTGCTGGCCACCGTGGTCAGCCACCCGACGCCCTCCCGCGCCATCCTCGACAGCGGCAGCAAGGCTTTGTCCTCCGATACGCTAGGACTGCCGGATTTCGGCGAGCTGCTCGGCGTGCCCAGCGCGCGAGTGACTGGACTGAGCGAGGAGCACGGCAACGTCACGCTTTCAGACGGCGGCGCCCTGCGCATTGGCGAGCGCGTGCGCGTGGTTCCCGATCATTGCTGCGTGGTGACGAATTTGTTCGACCAGGTGCATCTGATCGACGGCGACAAGGTGCTGGAAACGCTGCCAGTGGCGGCGCGGGGGAAGATGGCTTGAGGATCCTGAGACGCACGCAGATGTTTTAAGTTCGTCTAGGCTGGCGGGACAGCGCCCCCCGTGTCCTGCCGGACATCTCCCCCCCACTTTGGGGGGAGATTGGCGG
>NZ_RZSR01001256.1:0-1382 GCF_004023265.1 Mesorhizobium sp. M1A.F.Ca.IN.020.06.1.1 | reverse complement strand
GGCCCCGTCCCCGCCGTAATAGGCGCGCGCGACCGCCGGGCCGCGAACTTTCAGCCGCCCGAAGGTCTTGCCGTCCCAGGGCAGCGCGTTGTTCTCGTCGTCTGTCACCTTCATTTCAACGCCGAAGGGCGGGTGGCCCTGCTTGCCCTGGATATCGAGCCTGGCATCGCCGGTCAGCCCTTCATATTCCGGCTTCATGGTGCACAACGTGCCGAGCGGCGACATTTCGGTCATGCCCCAGGCATGCACCACCTCAACCGCGTATTTGTCCTGGAACTTGGCGGTGACGGCGCGCGGGCAGGAGGAACCGCCGATGACGACCTTGTTGAGATAAGGCAGCTTCCTGCCGGTCTCCTCGAGATACTGCAGCAGCATCATCCATACCGTCGGCACAGCGGCGCTGAAAGTTACCTTTTCGGTGTCGAGCAATTCGTAGATCGAGGCGCCATCCATCTTGCAGCCTGGCATCACCAGCTTGGCCCCGATCATCGGCGCGGCCTGACCGAGTCCCCAGGCATTGGCATGGAACATCGGCACCACGGGCAGGACGACGTCGCGCGTCGAAACGCCCATGGCATCGGGCATGGCGGCCATCATGGCGTGCAGCACGTTCGAGCGATGGCTGTAGACGACGCCCTTCGGATCGCCGGTCGTGCCCGACGTGTAGCACATGCCAGCAGCCGTGTTCTCGTCGAATGTCTTCCAGGCGAAGGCGCCGTCGGCCTCGGCAAGCCATTCCTCATAGGCAACAGCGTTCGGCAACGAGGTTTGCGGCATATGCGCCTGATCGGTCAGCACGATCACCTGCCTGAGCGACCTGATCTGGCCGGCGATCTTTTCCAGCAGCGGCACGAAGGTCAGGTCGACGAAGATCGCCTTGTCCTCGGCGTCGTTCATGATCCAGGCGATCTGTTCGGGAAACAGGCGCGGATTGAGCGTGTGGTAGATCGCGCCGATCCCTATGATGCCATACCAGGCCTCGATGTGGCGGGCGGTGTTCCAGGCAAGCGTTGCGATGCGGTCGCCGAGCCCGAAGCCGTCACGCTCCAGCCGCTGCGCCGCTTTGAGCGCCCGATGACGGACGTCGGCAAAGGTGGTGCGCACGATCGGGCCTTCGATCGAACGCGACACGATCTCGCGCCCGCCGTGCTGGCGTTCGGCGTGATCGATCAGCTTATGGCAGAGCAGCGGCCATTCCTGCATCAGTCCGAGCATCTCGGCTCCTCCCCTTTTTTCGCGCTTCCGCGTCATTGTTTCACGCATTGTGGAATGATCCGGCGGATTGTCCAGCCACCATAAGTCCAAGGCGGTCGGATGGGCGGAATGACCCGTGAAACCCGTCATAATCCGGCCATCGTCGCCGTTAAGATTCATTAATGGGC
>NZ_RZSR01001255.1:0-1383 GCF_004023265.1 Mesorhizobium sp. M1A.F.Ca.IN.020.06.1.1 | reverse complement strand
CCATGAACAGAAGCGGGATCAGCACCGCGATCAGCGAGACGGTGAGCGAGATGATGGTGAAGCCGATCTGGGCCGAGCCTTCGAGCGCGGCGGTGACCGGATCGTCGCCATGCTCGATGAAACGCGAGATGTTTTCGATCATGACGATGGCGTCGTCGATGACGAAGCCGGAGGCGATGGTCAGCGCCATCAGCGACAGATTGTCGAGGCTGAAGCCCCGAAGATACATGACCGCGAACGTGCCGATCAGCGACAGCGGCACCGACAGGCTCGGAATGATCGTCGCCGGAATGTTGCGCAGGAACAGGAAGGTGACGAGCACGACCAGAAGCGCCGCCGTCGCCAGCTCGAACTCGACGTCATGGACTGAGGCACGGATGGTGGTCGTGCGGTCGGTCAGCGGCTCGACGCTGACCGCCGCCGGCAAGCCGGCGCGAAGCTGTGGCAGCAGCGCCTTCACCGAGTCGACGACGCGGATGACGTTGGCGCCGGGCTGGCGCTGGATGTTGAGCAGGATCGCCGGCGAGCGGTTTTCCCAAGCGCCCAGCTTCGAGTTCTCCGGCCCCTCTATGATATCGGCGACCTCGCCCAGCCTGACCGGCGCCCCGTTGCGGTAAGCGACGACCATATCCGCATAGGTCTTGGGGTCGCTGATCTGGTCGTTGGCGTTGATGGTGTAGGAACGCGCCGGCCCGTCGAAGCTGCCTTTCGGCGTGTTGACGTTGAGCGCGCCGATGGTGGTGCGCAGATCGTCGATGTTGAGCCCCATGGCGGCCAGCGCCTTGAGCTTTACGCGGATTCGCACGGCCGGCCGCTCGCCGCCGGAGATGCTGACCAGCCCGACGCCCGGGAGCTGCGAGATCTTTTGCGCCAGCCGCGTCTCGGCATAGTTCTCGACTTCGGTCAGCGGCAGCGTCTTCGAGGTGATCGCCAGCGTCAGGATCGGCGCATCGGCCGGATTCACCTTGGCGTAGATCGGCGGCGCCGGCAGGTCGGCGGGCAGAAGGTTGCCGGCCGCGTTGATCGCCGCCTGAACCTCCTGCTCGGCAATATCCAGGCTGAGGTCGAGGCTGAAGCGCAGCGTGATGACCGAGGCGCCGGCCGAACTCCCCGACGACATCTGCTCCAGCCCCGGCATCTGGCCGAACTGGCGCTCCAAGGGTGCCGTGACCGAAGTCGTCATCACCTCCGGGCTGGCGCCGGGATAGAAGGTCTGCACCTGGATCGTCGGGTAGTCGACCTCAGGCAAGGCCGAGAGCGGCAGGAAGAGATAGGCGATCATGCCGACCACCAGGATGGTGGCCATGATCAGCGTGGTGGCCACCGGCCGCAGGATGAACGGCCGCGACGGGTTCAGCCAGCCGGAGACGAGACCGCTCGGCG
>NZ_RZSR01001254.1:0-1387 GCF_004023265.1 Mesorhizobium sp. M1A.F.Ca.IN.020.06.1.1 | reverse complement strand
GCGTAAAGAAAGCTCAACGAGGCGGCGGCGAACGAAAAGCTGCCAGTCAGCGCCGCCGCAACGGCAAAGCGGAACATGACCAGGCCGGAGGCATCATTGAGCAGGGATTCGCCTTCCAATATGTGCATCAGCCGAGCCGGAACGACATTGCGGTCGACAATCGAGGACACGGCAACGGCATCGGTCGGTGACAGCACGGCGGCTAAAGCGAACGCAACCGCCAGCGGGATGCTTGGCACCAGCCAGTGCAGAGCATACCCGAAGCCGACGATGGTGAAGAAGACAAGTCCGACGGCGAGATCGAGGATCGGCCGGCGCAGCTCGATCAGCTCCCGTTTCGGCGCCGCGAAGGCATCACCGAACAGAAGCGGCGGAATGAACACCAGCAGAAAGAGTTCCGGATCGATCTCGACATGCAGTCCCTTGGCCGGCCAGGCAAGCGCGGCGCCGATCGCAATCTGCAGCACGGGGAGCGGCACCCGCACCAGCCGCACGAGAGCGCCGGAAAGCGCCACGAAAGCAAGCACGACGAGAATGAAGACGGCGACGTCCATGATGCTATTCCAGCTGTTCGCGCTGTAAGTCTCATATTCGACGCATGTCGCTCTGCCAAAACCGCTGCGCACTGTTTGGGGACATGCAAACAAAAAAGCCGCTCCAAGAGCGGCCTTTTCTTGATTTATATCAATCGGTTACAGAGCAGAAGTAATCTGCAGCTCGCTGTTGCCGTCGAGGCCGTAAATGTCGTCGCGGAACTGCACGACGCCGGGTCCGGTCGACCATGCCGACAGGTACAGGAAGTGGACCGGCACCGGGTTGACCACCTGCACCGGCGTATTCTCGCCAGTCTTGATCGCCGCCTCGAAATGCTGGCGATCCCAGCCGGGCGTATCACGCAGGATCCAGGTGACGAGGTCGCGCACATTCTGGACGCGCACGCAGCCGGAAGAGTCGAAGCGCATCAGCTTGCCGAACAGGCTCTGCTGCGGCGTGTCGTGCATGTAGACGCCGTCCGGGCTCGGGAAATTGATCTTGACCGAGGCCATGGCGTTGCCGGCGCCGGGATCCTGGCGGAAGCGGTACTTGGCGGCATCGTCCGTCGACCAGTCGACGGTCATCGGATCGACCTCGCTGCCGTCAGGCGCGAACAGCCGGATGTGGCTGTCCTTGAGGTAGTTCGGGTCCTTCCGCATCAGCGGAATGATGTCCTTGCGCACGATCGAGACCGGCGCGTTCCAGTAAGGATTGACGATGATCTCGTTGATCTTGGAATTCACGATCGGCGTCTGGCGGTCGATCTTGCCGACGATCGCGGTGTGGCGCAGCACGACGCGGTCGTTCTCGACGGCTTCCACCTGCGCGGCCGGAATATCGACCAGCACATAGC
>NZ_RZSR01001253.1:0-1387 GCF_004023265.1 Mesorhizobium sp. M1A.F.Ca.IN.020.06.1.1 | reverse complement strand
CCCGAAATACCCGCCGGCCCAGCCGATGCGCGTCCTGGGGTCGAGGCCGACCGTCGTGCACCAGTCGCGCGGCACGCCGAGCACGCCGCACCAGGCGTGGTCGATGCGGCACCCGGCCGTCTGCGGCAACAGCGTCGTCAGGATCGTGTGCAGCTGGTCGATCGTCGCCTGCTGCGTCCGACCGTTGACGTCGGTGCGCGAGCCATAGCGGTAGGGCACGCCGCGTCCGCCCATGGTGATACGGCCCTCGCGCGTGCGCTGGGCATAGCAATAGGCGTGCGCCGCATTGCCGAGGAGCTCATGCCCGTCCCAGCCGATCTCGCGCCAGAGTTCTTGTGGCAGCGGCTCGGTCACGATCTGCGCGCTGTTGAGCGCCAGCCATGTCCGCTCTTCCCCGGGAATGCCGGCCGTGAACCCCTCCGTCGCGCGAATTATCGTTTCCGCCCGCACCGTGCCACGGTCGGTGGCCACCCTGCCCTTGGCGATCGACGTCACGGTCGTCTTTTCGTAGATCGGCACGCCGAGCCGCTCGACCGCTTCCGCCAGCCCGCGCACCAGCTTGGCCGGCTGCACCCGCGCCTGGCCGTGGATGACGAAGCTGCCCATGACATTCGCGATATTGATGCGCGCGCGTGTGGCTGCAGCGTCGAGCAATTCGATGCGCTCGGGGTCGGCGTCCCAGGAGCGGATCGTCTCGCACGCCTCGCGCACACGTTGGAGCTGTGCGGCATTGGTGGCGACCGTCAGATTGTCGGCACGGCGGATGTCGGCGTCGATGTCTTCGGCCGTCGCCACCCGGATCACCTCGTCGACACAGCCCGCCATCGCTGCCTGCATGGCGCTGACAGCTTGCCGGGTCGAGGTCTTTAGATATTTTTCGCGCGACCAGCCGAAGCCGCCCGAAAGCCAGCCGCCATTGCGCCCCGAGGCACCGAAGCCGGCGAATTCGCGTTCGAGCAGGACTATGCGAAGCGAGGGCTTCGCCTTCTTCAGATAATAGGCGGTCCAGAGCCCGGTGTAGCCGGCGCCGACGATCGCAACATCGGCTTCGATGTCGCCGGGCAAGGGCGGACGCGGGCTTGGGACCGCGCCCAGATCCGCATACCAGAACGAGATGTCGCCGTTGCGCTTGACTTGCATGGGATGGCTTCCAGGAGACCGGAGAGAGGGATCAGGTGAGCGTCGTGTCTGCCGTGCTGTCGTCGGGCAGAAGCTTGGCGTCGGCGCCGTCAAAGCAGAGTTCCACGTTCTCGCCGAGGGCGAAATTCTCGCCCGTCAGCGGCGACCGCACGATCGCGGTCGAGCCGTCGCCGAGCTTCACTTCGTATTTCGATCCCGAGCCAAGATAGATCGCCTCGGCGATCGTTCCCGCCAGGCGGTTCTTGCA
>NZ_RZSR01001252.1:0-1389 GCF_004023265.1 Mesorhizobium sp. M1A.F.Ca.IN.020.06.1.1 | reverse complement strand
ACATCATGAGCTGCATCACTCCCCCTCGTCGGCGCGACTGCGCCGTGAGCCGGCTATGCGCGCCACCAGGTCGGCAAGCTCGGTGGGTTGGAAAGCGCCGGCCGCGATTCCCCCGGCCCCATTACCGCCAACGACTTCCTCGCTGCCGAGCGGCAGCACCGCGCTTCCGAAACCCAGCTTTTCGGCCTCTTTAAGGCGCTGCTGCGCATGCGCAACCGGCCTTACCGCGCCCGAAAGGCTGATTTCGCCGAAATAGACGCAATCGGCGGGAAGGGCAAGACCGGTGAGCGACGAAACCAATGCTGCGGCGACCGCGAGATCGGCCGCCGGTTCCGAGATGCGGTAGCCGCCGGCGACATTGAGATAGACGTCGTGCTGGCCGAAGCGGACGCCGCAATGCGCTTCCAGCACCGCCAGCACCATGGAGAGCCGCGCGCCGTCCCAGCCGACGACGGCGCGGCGCGGCGTGCCGAGCGAAGAGGGCGCCACCAGCGCCTGGATCTCGACCAGCACCGGCCTTGTGCCTTCCATGCCGGCGAAGACGGCGGCGCCGGGCGACTTCGCATGCCGCTCGCCGAGGAACAGCTCGGATGGATTGGCGACCTCGCGCAGGCCCTTGTCCGACATCTCGAAGACGCCGATCTCGTCGGTCGGCCCAAAGCGGTTCTTCACCGTGCGCAGGATGCGGAAGTGGTGGTTGCCTTCGCCCTCGAAATAGAGCACGCCGTCGACCATGTGCTCGACGACGCGCGGGCCGGCGATCTGGCCTTCCTTGGTGACATGGCCGACGAGCACGATCGCGGCGCCGGTGGATTTCGCATAGCGGATCATCGCCTGGGCGGCCGCGCGCACCTGGGTGACCGTGCCGGGCGCCGAATCGGCAAGATCGGTCCACAGCGTCTGGATGGAATCGAGGATCACCAGGTCCGGCCGCTTGCCGTCGGCGATTGTCGCGAGGATGTCCTCGACATTGGTCTCGGCGGCGAGTTCGACCGGCGTCGAGGCGACACCCAGGCGCTGAGCACGCAGCCTGATCTGCGCGACAGCTTCCTCACCCGAAACATAGACGATGCGGTGGCCTTTCGAGGCCAAAGCGGCTGCGGCCTGCGTCAGCAGCGTCGACTTGCCGATGCCGGGATCGCCGCCGACCAGAAGGGCGGAGCCGCGCACGAAGCCGCCGCCGGTGGCGCGGTCGAGCTCGCCGATGCCGGAGACGATGCGCGGCGCGTCCTCGATGTCGCCGGAGAGGCTGGTGAGCACCACGGCGCGGCCCTTGCGCACATTGCGGGTGTTGGCCGGCCCCGAGCCGATGCCGCCCGCGGTGCCTTCCTCGACCAGCGTGTTCCACTCGCCGCAGGCGTCGCATTTGCCGGCCCAGCGCTGATGCAC
>NZ_RZSR01000125.1:0-9219 GCF_004023265.1 Mesorhizobium sp. M1A.F.Ca.IN.020.06.1.1 | reverse complement strand
CTTGAGGCTGACGTCGGCGATGTCGGCGTCGCTGAAGGATTGCGGCTTGCCGAAGTCTGCGAAGCCGCTGGCGTTGCTGTCGGCGAGATGGGCCGCGACGACGCCCGGCTGCGCGGCGATGGAGACCTTGATGCTGGAGGGCCCGGTCGGGCAGCTGATGTCGGTCAGCTTGGCTTCGGCATAGGCGACCTCGATATTGAGCGGCAGGTTGACGGCAAGCAGCTTGACGCCGCCGCCCAGCTTCATGCCGGCTGTGCCATTTCCGGTGCCGTTGCCAAAGCCATTGCCGTTGTTCCCGTTTCCAATCCCGACGCTGGGATTGAGCTTGATGCGCGTCTGCGCCGTGCGCACCACTGTGCCCAATTCTCCCACCGCCAGCCATGGCGAGGACTGCATGGGTTCGCCGATGGCGACCTGGAGCGTAGTCGATGTCAGTCCCGGTATCGTCGCCCCGAGGTCGACCGTAACCTGGTTCGTGCCGTTGGCGAGCGCCGCGGCTGCGCTCACCATGCTCATGGCGCTGGCGCTGACCGAAAGCCCGGCGGGCTTCTGTCCGAGCCCCAGACTGCCCACCGAACCGAGGTCGACGAGATGGCCAAGCGGGATCTTGACCGAGTTGGTGGCGCTCGAGGCCATGGTCTGCAGCGCGAGCTTGGCGGTGCGGTCGAGCCCGGGCACGTTGGCCATCGCGGTGGTGATCTGGCCGACCGTTGCCTTCGAGCCGAGCACATCCGAATAGGTACCGCCGGTCAGACGCAGCTGCGTCGCCAGCGCATCGGTGAAGGAGAGCACGTCGACATCGGCCGAGATCAGCGAATTGTAGTCCATCACGCTGAGTGAGAGGTTGCCGCCCAGAAGCGCGCCGAGCAGCGCATTGAGGATGCCGCCATTGACGCTGGCGAGCCGCGATCCGACCGAGAATGCTGCTGCGGGCTGGGCGCTTGCGGTGGCTGTCGTGCCGATCACCGGCGGGGCCATCACCGAAGCGGCGAAATAGAGCGTGCCGAGCTTCTTCATCGACACCTGGACGGCATTATAGGGCAGCTTGCCCGCTTCGAAGCGGCTGCCGGCCGCGATGGAACTGACCCCCGAATAGCGTCCGGGCACGACCTCGACGACCGCCTTGCTGCCGGTCGGCTCGATTTTGGTGCCCTGCTGCTGCACGGCGACGGACGTGATTCCGTTGTCCCTCAGCGTCGTCAGCACGGCTTGCTGGGCTTTGTTGATGTTGGCGGCGGCGGTGATCGCGGCGAGGTCGACGATCGACTGCGCGGCGCGGCGTTCGTTATAAAGCGAGCCCTCATCGATCGCGAACGCGGTCAGCGTCAGCGCCACTGGCGTGCAGAGCGCGGTCATAACCGCGAAATTGGCGCGCCGGTCGGCGATCAGCCGTCGCGCAGCGTCCATCACTCTCCCCGCGGAGTAGCGCATCATATGCCTCCGACCCGGATCGTCGACTGGCGCTGGATCGTGGTGCCCGGCAACGGCAGCGTCCGGAACAGGCTCCAGATCGGCAGGTCGCGCGCGTCATAGCTGACTGAGACGATGAACTGGCTGCCGTCGACGGTACTGTCCTTGGCGTCGACCGTCAGCTTTTTCGGGTCGACAAAAGCATAGCCGGCGACGTCATGG
The DNA here is from genome assembly GCF_004023265.1 of Mesorhizobium sp. M1A.F.Ca.IN.020.06.1.1. NCBI lineage: Bacteria > Pseudomonadati > Pseudomonadota > Alphaproteobacteria > Hyphomicrobiales > Phyllobacteriaceae > Mesorhizobium > Mesorhizobium sp. M1A.F.Ca.IN.020.06.1.1. The sequence continues at coordinate 7,587 of NZ_RZSR01000125.1, read as the reverse complement.
CTGATGAAATCGGTGACCAGCGCCTGGCGCTCCGTCTGGTTGAGGCCGGCGATCGCCGTTCGCGCCGCGTCGGCGGCGATCTGCTGGACCGAATGGCTGGCGCCGAAATAGATTCCGTATGCAACCATTCCGAGCAATAGCAGGATGAAGATCGGCGCCAGCATGGCGAATTCGACCGCAGACGTGCCCGCGGCGTCAGCCCGGAAACGGAACCAAGGAGCAAGGAAATTTCGGTTCTTCAGCATGGGCCGGAGAATGCCAAAACCTGCTTGCAAAAACAGAAAACGGCTGGGACAACCGAAAGGTGCACACAGTTGAACGGGACGCCTAAGCTTTAGATATCGCTGTTTTAGCGAAACGCTGCTCACTCAACGTCAAGCAGCGGGCAGTTGAAATAAGATATTCCTCTGTCTAGTCTCCCGCCACCAGCCGCCGGAAGGGAACCGGGGCGCGCTCAAAAGGGACCCGTTGACGGTTCCGGGGCGTCAACACTCAAGGCGTGGTTGAGGGGCCGCGCCAACAAGGGAGAGACTTCATGCTCAAAAACCTGCTGAAGGCGACCGTGTTCGCCACCACGATGGCCTTGGCGACCGGTGCTTTCTACACGCCCGCCTTTGCCGAGACCGTCTACAATCGCGGATCCGCTGCCGAGGCGGAGACGGTCGATCCGCACAAGACGTCGACGGTCTACGAGGCCGATATTATACGCGACCTGTTCCAGGGCCTCGTCATGCATGACCCGAAGACGAACCTCATTCCGGGCGCCGCCGAAAGCTGGACGGTGTCCGACGACGGCACTGTCTACACCTTCAAGCTGCGCAAGGACGGCCTGTGGTCGGATGGCAGCCCGGTGACGGCGGACGACTTCGTCTACTCGTTCCATCGGCTGGAAGACCCGGCCACCGCTGCAGAATACGCCTCGATGCTCTATCCGGTGAAAGGCGCCGAGGACTTCAACACGAAGAAAGGCAAGGCTGAGGATATGGGCGTGAAGGCGATCGACGCCAACACTCTGCAAGTCACGCTGAAGGCTCCGACGCCCTACTTCCTGGAGATGCTGACCCACCAGGCGACCTATCCGGTCAACAAGGCTTCGATCGACAAGCTCGGCGCGGACTGGATCAAACCGGGCAAGCTGGTCTCCAACGGCGCCTATACGCTGGCGGAGTGGATTCCCAACGACCACATGAAACTGGTCAAGAACCCGAAGTTCTGGGACGCCGCGAGCGTCAAGCTCGACGTGGTCAACTACATCCCGACCGAGGATCGCTCGTCCGCGATGAAGCGCTTCGAGGCCGGCGAACTCGACAGCTATGGCGACCTGCCGACCGAACAGCTCGCCGATCTCAAAACCAAATTCGGTGACCAGATCCGTGTGGGGCCATATCTCGGCACCTATTATTATGCGGTCAAGACCGATAAGGCGCCTTGGGACAACGTCGAGCTGCGCAACGCCATCTCGATGGCGATCGATCGCGACTTCCTCGCCGAGAAGGTCTGGCAGAACTCGATGCTGCCCGGCTATTCGATGGTGCCTCCGGGCATCGAGGGCTACACGCCGGCACTGGCCAAATACGCCGACATGTCTCAGATCGACCGCGAGGATGCGGCCAAGAAAGTGCTGGAAAAGCTTGGCTATACACCCGAGCATCCGTTGAAGATGGAGATCCGCTACAACACCTCGGAGAACCACAAGAACACCGCGGTCGCCATCCAGGAACAGCTGAAGCCGCTCGGCATCGAGGTGACGCTGCTCAACACCGACACCAAGACCCACTATGGCTTCCTCGAGCAGAAGGGCAACTACGACGTCGCCCGCGCCGCCTGGATCGCCGACTACAAGGATCCGGAGACCTTCCTCGGCATCTCGCGCAAGGCGAGCGGCAACAACTACTCGAACTATAACAGCCCTGCCTATGAAGCCGCCATGGACAAGGCAGCCGCCGCCGGCGGCAAGCCTGAGGAGCGCATGAAGGACCTCGCCGCAGCGGAGCGCATCCTCGTCGACGATGTCGGCCAAATCCCGCTGCTCTACTACAGCTACCACGACATCGTTTCCTCCAAGCTGCATGGCTTCGAGGACAATGTGATGGACATTCATCCGTCTCGCTTCATCTCCAAGGACTGACAAGGAACCTTGGCCGTGCCGCCGCTCTCTTTTAGGGAGCGGCGGCCGCGGTCTGTCGTCGTGCCGGGCCGAAAGTCGCATTGGATTTTCGGCGATCGCGGTGCGAAGATCAGAGATGCCAGCGCGCCACGATCTCGTCTGGAGAGCCGTCGCCCTGGCTGAAGCGGGGCGCCGATGCTGCGTTATGTCTTTCGGCGGCTATTGACCGCCATCCCGACGCTGTTCGTCATCGTGACGGTGGCGTTCTTCCTGATCCGCGTCGCGCCAGGCGGCCCGTTCAACCAGGAGCGGGGCTTGAGCCCCGAAATCAGGGCCAATCTCGAAGCCCAGTTCGGCCTCGACGATCCGCTCTGGCTGCAATATCTCCACTATCTCGGCAATCTTTTGCGCGGCAGTTTCGGACCGAGCTACAACCTGCCGGATTTCACCGTCACCGAACTCTTCGCCAAGGGCCTGCCGATCTCGGTGCAGATCGGTACCTCGGCGCTGGTGCTGGCGCTGCTGCTCGGCTCGATCCTCGGCACGATCGCCGCGCTCAACCAGAATAAAATAGCCGACTATTCGGTGATCGCTCTAGCCACCGCCGGCAGCACCATCCCCACCTTCGTCACCGCGCCGGTGATCCAGCTCGTCTTCGGCCTTTCCTGGAAGCTGTTGCCGATCGGCGGCTGGGGCGACGGCGCCTTAATCAACAAGGTCGGGCCGGTGCTGACGCTTGCCCTGCCGCAGATTGCCATCGTCGCCCGCCTGATGCGCGGCTCGATGATCGAGAGCCTGCGCTCGCACCACATCCGCACCGCCCGCGCGCTCGGCCTCTCCGACTGGTCGGTGGTGGTCAAGCACGCGCTGCGCGGCGCCGTGCTGCCGATCGTCTCCTTCACCGGTCCGGCGGCGGCGGCGCTGCTCACCGGCTCGATCATCGTCGAGACCATCTTCTCCATTCCAGGTGTCGGCCGCTACTTCGTCGACGCCGCGCTCAACCGCGACTACACGCTGGTCATGGGAACTGTGGTGGTGATCGCGCTCTTCACCATCGTCTTCAACCTGATCGTCGATCTTCTCTATGCGGTCGTCGATCCGAGGGTGCGCTATGACTGAGCTTGCCGTAGCCGCTCCGGAGCCGATCGTCGGCCGCTCGCTCTGGGGCAATGCTTGGGCGCGGCTGAAGCGCAACCGCGCCGCCATGTTCAGCCTCTACTATCTGGCATTCATTGCCGTCATCAGCGTGTTCGGCCCTATGGTCGTGCCGCATGAATACACGACCATCTACGGCGACTATGTGCGCACGCCGCCGAGCCTGTCGGCCTATCCGAAGCCCGACATGATCCAGGGTGCGCTGAGCGACGCGATCAAACGCATGCGCGTCGACATCAAGGAGTGGCACCAAGACGGCAGCCGCGTCGTCGTCACCGTCACCTCCAAGAAGCCGATCGACGACCGCAATATCCGCTATCTCGACCGCTCCGACGCCTTCGACGACACGAAGATCGAGAGCAAGTCGCCCGATGGGCTCGAAATGACCATGAGCTCGGCCGTCAAGCAGCAGTATTTCTTCTTCGGCACCGACAACACCGGGCGCGATCTCTTGTCTCGCACGCTGATGGCCGGGCGCATTTCGCTCGCGATCGGCCTGCTTGCCGGTGTCGTCGCCGGCGTCATCGGCGTGATCTACGGCGCGACGGCCGGCTTTGCCGGCGGCAGGGTCGACGAGGTGATGATGCGCATCGTCGACGTGCTTTACTCGCTGCCCTTCATCTTCTTCGTCATCATGCTGGTGGTGTTCTTCGGCCGCAACTTCGTGCTGATGTTCCTGGCGGTGGGGGCGGTGCTGTGGCTCGACATGGCGCGCATCGTGCGCGGCCAGGCGCTGTCGATCCGCAGGCAAGAATACGTTCAGGCGGCGGAAGCGATGGGCGTCGGCCAGCGCGGCATCCTCGTGCGCCACGTCATCCCCAACCTGCTCGGGCCGGTGGTGATCTACATGACGCTGCTGGTGCCGCAGGTCATCATCCTGGAAAGCTTCCTGTCCTTCCTCGGGCTTGGCGTGCAGGAGCCGATGACGAGTTGGGGCGTGCTGATTTCGGTCGGTGCCAAGAACATCGGCTATGCCAACTGGCTGCTGTTGTTCCCGGCCTTCTTCCTCGTTTCGACGCTGTTCGCGCTGAACTTTGTCGGCGACGGCCTGCGCGACGCGCTCGACCCCAAAGATCGATAAGGATGGGGATCGCCGACATGGCTTCCGAAACGATCCTCAGCGTCAAGGACCTGCGCGTCCGCTTCCAGACCCTCGACGGCACGGTCGAGGCGGTGAAGGGCATCAGCATAAAGGTCAATGCCGGCGAGACCGTCGCCGTCGTCGGCGAATCCGGATCCGGCAAGAGCCAGACGATGATGGCGGCGATGAGCCTGCTTTCCTCCAATGGCGAAGCGACCGGCCAGGTCGATTACCGCGGCCGCAACCTCCTGGAGATGACCAAGAGCGAGCTCAACAAGGTTCGCGGCCGCAAGATCAGCATGATCTTCCAGGAGCCGATGACCTCGCTCGATCCGCTCTACACCATCGGCAACCAGCTCATCGAGCCGATCCGCCGCCATCGCGGCCTGAGTGCCCAGGCCGCGCGTGAGGAGGCGCTGAAGCTGTTGAGACTGGTGCACATCCCCGATCCCGAGCGGCGGATGAAATCCTATCCGCACGAAATGTCGGGCGGCCAGCGCCAGCGCGTCATGATCGCTATGGCTTTGGCGAACGATCCCGACATCCTGATCGCCGACGAGCCGACGACGGCGCTCGACGTCACCATTCAGGCGCAGATCCTGATGCTGCTTGCCGAACTGCAGCGCAAGCTCGGCATGGCGATCGTCTTCATCACCCATGATCTCGGCATCGTCCGCCGTTTCGCCGACCGCGTCTATGTCATGCGCCAGGGCGAGGTGGTGGAAGAGGGCGAGGCGGAAGCGCTTTTCGCCAATCCGCAGCACGCCTACACCAAGATGCTGCTCGCCGCCGAGCCGACCGGCACCAAGGCGGCCGCGCCCGCCAATTCGCCCGTGCTGCTCGAAGGCCGCAACGTCGAGGTCGTCTTCAAGATCGGCGGTGGTTTTCTCGGCGGCGAGCCGCTGATGTTGCGGGCCGTCGACAAGATATCGATCCGGCTGAAGCGCAACCAGACGATCGGCATCGTCGGCGAGTCCGGCTCCGGCAAATCGACGCTCGGCCGCGCGCTGCTGCGGCTGCTCCCCAGCGACGGCGTCATCCGCTTTGGCGACCGCGACATCTCAGAGGCCGACCGCCACGCGATGCGGCCGCTGCGGCGCGAATTGCAGCTCGTCTTCCAGGATCCGTTTGGCTCGCTGTCGCCGCGCATGACGGTTGGCCAGGTCATCACCGAAGGGCTTTTGGTGCACGAGCCTTCGCTGACGGGCAAACAGCGCGACCAGCGTGCCGTCGAGGCGTTGCGCGAGGTCGGCCTCGACCCCAACGCGCGCAACCGCTACCCGCATGAGTTCTCCGGCGGCCAGCGCCAGCGCATCGCCATTGCCCGCGCTATGATCCTGAAGCCGAAAGTGGTGGTGCTTGATGAGCCGACCTCGGCGCTCGACCGCTCGGTGCAGAAGCAGATCGTCGAGCTATTGCGCAAGCTGCAGTCGGACCACGGACTGTCCTACCTCTTCATCAGCCACGACCTCGCAGTGGTGCGCGCCATGGCCGACTACATCATCGTCATGAAGCAGGGAAAGATCGTCGAGGAAGGGCCGGCCGAGGAGATCTTCGGCAATCCGCGGGAAGCCTACACGCAGACACTGATGAAGGCGGCGATCGATACGACCAGGTTCCGCATCAGCGCTTGAGACTTCCGCTGCTCGGCGACGCCCTGGTCACTGCGAGGACGGGCAGCGGCTCTTCCTGGCCGTGATGATCGCCTGCTGCTGTTGCTGCAGCCGCTCGATCCTGGCGGTATCGCGATTGGCCACGACCGTCTTCACGCGCTCGCCGCCGAGCAGCCAAGTCGGCACGCTGGTATTGGCGACCTTGCCGCGGCTGATCGCCGTCCGCGAAATATCGGTGGCGGTGTCGCCGAGCGCATTGTTGAGCTCGGCGCAGCTCATCCCGTCGTATTTCGCCGGATTGATCGACGCAACACTCGACGAGCAGCCTGCGATCAAGGTCAACGGCAAGAGAGCCCGCAGCGTGAACTTCATACTCTTACCCCGGTCTCGCCGTTCCAAAAATCGTCCAGCAGCTCTCGAATGGGATAGCGGCAACCATTAGGCCAAAGTGAGGGCCTATTGTCGACCATTTATCTGATTGATTGATTGACGGCAGGCTTTTGCGGAAGGCTGGCGGCGGCGAAAGCGCGTGGCTTGATATCGATGCGGATACAGAGCCACAAGAAACGCCGGACAGAGGTCCGTCCGAATCGAGAGCCGTAAAATTGTATTGCGGTCCGTTACCGATCCTTAGGCATGGTTGAAACTGCTCTGCGGCGTTAACGCCACGGTTGCATTGCGTCTGCGATATTGCCGGCTGCACAACGCAAGGTGGGGCCTCCATGATTGACCAGATACGCTCGCTGCTCGAGCAGCATCCGATGATTCCGCTGAATTTCGGCGCGCTCGCTGACGACGCCAATCTCTATGACGCGGGGCTGACCTCCTTCGCCTCAGTGCAGATGATGCTGGCGCTCGAAGAGGAGTTCGACATCGAATTCCCCGAGACGATGCTGACGCGGCGCACCTTCTCTTCGCTGGCCAGCATCGCGGATGCGGTTTCGCAGTTGACGCGCAAGGCGGCGTAGCCATGAACGTGTTGAGAAAGATAGAGGCGGCCTCGCTCGCGGAGGCGCCCGAAGCCGCGACCGAGCGCATGCGCCGCGTCGCCGAAATCGCCGCCGGCCATGCCGACCCCGTCGACAAGGAGGGGCGTTTCCCGGCGGAGACGATCGAAGCGCTGAAGCGCGAGCGCCTGCTCGGCGTGGCGATCCCGATCGAGCATGGCGGCGAGGGGCTCGGCACGATGCAGATCGCCGACCTCATCGTGCAGCTCGGCCAGGCCTGCGGCTCGAGCGCGATGATCTATGCCATGCATCAGATCAAGACGTCGAGCTTTGTCACTCACGGAGGCGCCAGCGATTGGCACCGCGCCTATATGCGGCGCATCGCCGACGAGCAGCTTCTGATGGCTTCGGCGACGACGGAGGCCGGCATCGGCGGCAATTTGCGCAATTCGATCTGTGCGGTCGAGGTCGCCGGCGGGCGCTTCGCGCTGACCAAGGAAGCCACCGTCATCTCCTATGGCAACTATGCCGACGCCATCCTCGCCACGGCGCGTCGCGCCCCGGATGCGGCCAGCTCCGATCAGGTGATGGTGGTGATCCCGGCCGATGCCAACCGCACGCTTGAGCGCACGTCGGTGTGGGACACGCTCGGCATGCGCGGCACCTGCTCCGACGGCTTTCATC
>NZ_RZSR01001251.1:0-1390 GCF_004023265.1 Mesorhizobium sp. M1A.F.Ca.IN.020.06.1.1 | reverse complement strand
AGGTGGAGCGCACGGGCATTCCGGCGACCGGAGTTTGAGCGTGCGCGCAACTCACCTTCTGACCGGGGCAGCCGTGCTGCTGGCCGCCGGCCAAGCTTTCGCCGCCGGCATCGATCTCTCCAAGCCCTGGGGCAACAAATCCGGCTGCATCAACAAGAACGGCCAGGAGGTCTATGCCGAGGACATGCTGCTGTTGACCAGCGAGGCGTTCGTCACGGTCGCCAGCGCCTGCACCTTTACCGACAAGAGACCCCAGGCGAATGGCTCCCTTGTGGTGACGGCGCAGTGCGAGGCGGAAGGCGAGGAGGGGCAGACGCCGGCCCAGTTCATCATCAAGCGCAGCGCCAAGAACGCCAAGAGACTGGTGATCGCCGACAAGGACGGCAACGCGATGGGAGAAGTCTCCCGGTGCAAATGACGGCGGTCCCGTCGACCTCAGGCAACCAACGCATCCAGTTCCGGCATCAGGACCACGCTTTCCTGCTCGTTGGGATCGGTGCGGGCGATGACCGCCGAAGAGGGCGCACCGCTCAGATTGGCGGGCAGATGCGGAACGCCCGCCGGAATGTAGAACAGGTCGCCGGCCTTGACGACTTCGTGATGCTCGAGCCGGTCGCCATACCAGGTGTGGACCTCGCCGGAGAGCACATAGATCGCGGTCTCGTGGTTCTCATGCATATGCGCCTTGGCGCGGGCGCCGGGCGGCATGGTGAGAAGATGCATACAAATGCCGGAGGAGCCGACGGTTTCGGCGGCTATACCGGCGAAATAGCTCAAGCCTTGCTTGCCTTCATAAGTGCTTTCAGGGCGAATAAGGTGGCATGTGGGTTTAGGCGACATCGGCAAGGCTCCGGGCGTCGATCAAGTGGGACTGGACGAGTGGAAAGCAAGGCAATCGTAAAATCAACCGGATTCCGGCCGGCGCGGCAGCGGCTGCGAAAGACAGGTTTCTGCCGATGAGCGGACAGTCGCCAGCCGTCGTTTCGGCAAGCAAGCTCGGCCTCACCTTCCAGACCAATGACGGTCCGGTGCAGGCGCTGTCCAATGTCGATCTCACCATCGGCAAGGGTGAGTTCGTCTCCTTCATCGGCCCCTCCGGCTGCGGCAAGACAACCTTGCTGCGCGTCATCGCCGATCTGGAGAAGCCGACCTCGGGAACGATCTCCGTCAATGGGATTTCGCCGGAGCAGGCGCGCGAGAAGCGGGCTTACGGCTATGTCTTCCAGGCGGCGGCGCTGTTTCCTTGGCGCACAATCGAGCGGAATGTGGCGCTGCCGCTGGAAATCATTGGCCTCAGCCAGGCCGAGCAGGCGGAACGCATCAAGCGAACCCTCGAACTCGTCAACCTCTCCGGCTTCGAGAAGAAGTATCCCTGGCAGCTGTCCGGCGG
>NZ_RZSR01001250.1:0-1390 GCF_004023265.1 Mesorhizobium sp. M1A.F.Ca.IN.020.06.1.1 | reverse complement strand
CGTCAAGACCGAGCCGGGCATCTATTTCAAGGCGCCATTCGCCTTCTTCGATGCCGACAGCGTTCAGACGATCGAGAAAAAAGTGATGCGCTTCGACCTCGACAATATCCGCGTTCAGGTCTCCGGCGGCAAGTTCTACGAGGTCGACGCCTTCATCGCCTACCGCATTTCGGATCCGCGCACGTTCCGCGCGGCGGTATCGGGGCAGGTGGAACTCGCCGAAGCCCGGCTGAAGACGCGGCTCGATGCGGCGCTGCGCCGTGTCTATGGTCTGCGCGATTTCGAGGCGGCACTTTCCGAAGAACGCGGCGTCATGATGCGCGAGGTGCGTGACCAACTGCGTCCGGACGCGACGTCGCTCGGCCTCGACATCGAAGATGTGCGCATCCGCCGGACGGATCTGACCGCCGAAGTATCGCAGCAGACCTACGATCGCATGAAAGCCGAACGCTTGGCGGAAGCCGAGCGGCTGAGAGCCCGCGGCAACGAGGCGGCGCAGCGTATCAAAGCCAGGGCCGACCGCGAGGTCGTCGAGATCATCGCCGAGGCGCAGAAGGAATCGGAGATCCTGCGCGGCGAGGGCGAGGCGCAGCGCAGCGCCACCTTTGCTGAAGCCTATAAGCGGGACCCGAGCTTCTTCGATTTTTATCGCTCGATGAATGCTTACGGCACGGCCTTGGACAGCACCGGAACCACCATGGTGCTGTCGCCCGACTCCGAGTTCTTCCGTTTCTTCCGCGATCCGGAAAGCAAGCCCGAGCCCGGACAGCCGGCGGCATCGCAGCCCGCGCCCGCGACGCCGGCAGCCCCGGCCACGCAACCCGGCAGCGCCCAGTAGCGGACGGTGCAGGATTTCCTCGCGGCCATCGGCCTGGTCCTCGTCATCGAGGGCCTGGTCTATGGCGGGTTTCCGGCTCTGGCCAGGAAACTGGCGGCGGAGGTGCTGTCGTTGCCGGAGAATGTGCTGCGGATCGCCGGATTGGCTGCAATCGCCCTCGGCGTCGCCATCGTCTGGCTGGTTCGCGGCTGATGAAATTCCTTGGTGCCGAGGCGATTGACGATTTATCTTCCGCCGATAGCTATAGCCGCAAACGTGCCTTATTTCTTGCCAACATGAATTGACGGGCGCCTTTGCGGAAGCGCCTTTCTTTTTCAAAACGCCGGGAGGCCACGATGATATCCGACACCCTGTTGCGCGCGGCGCGGCGCAGGTTTTTCGCCGGCGCCACCGCATTCGTCGTCGGCATAGTTGCCGTCCCGTCCTTCGTCACGCCCACGATCGCCTCCGACGCGCCGCCTTCCGTCGCCGACCTCGCCGAACGCCTGCTCGGCGCGGTGGTCAACATCTCGACCTCGCAAACCGTCAAAGGCACGGAAGGCCCCGGTGCGG
>NZ_RZSR01001249.1:0-1394 GCF_004023265.1 Mesorhizobium sp. M1A.F.Ca.IN.020.06.1.1 | reverse complement strand
GGTCTATGCGATCGCCCGCTTCAAGCTGATCGATGCATTCCGCAGGCGCGGCCGTCGCATCGAGGTCGAGATCGACGAGATCGCAGAGACGTTCGCCGAGCCGGAAGCGGAGACGGTGAGCGAGCGCGACATAAACCGGGCCCTGGACGGCTTGCCGCCCTCGCAGCGTTCCGTGGTTTCCTCGATCTCGGTCGACGGCCATTCGATCGGCGAAACGGCGGTCAAGCTCGGCATCAGCGAGACGGCGGTGCGCGTGTCGCTGCATCGCGGCCTTGCCGCGATCGCCAAAAGGTTCGGACGACAGTGACATGAGAACCGAGGACCTCATAAAGGCGCTCGACGCCGATGCCCGCAACAAGGCGATGCCGCTTGGCCTCGCCTGGTGGCTGGCCGTCGGCGTGGCGGTTGCGGTCGCGGCGGTGGTCTTTTTCATGACCATCGGTCCGCGCCCGGACATCATGCCGGCCATGCATACGATGCGCTTCATGTCGAAGTTCGTCTTCACCTTGGCGCTCACGACCAGCGCATTCGCTCTGATCCGAGCGCTGTCGACGCCCGGTGCGGCGAGCAGGCGAGCGAAACTATGGACGCTCGCCGCGCCTGCGCTCGTCGTGATCGCGGTCATCCTGGAGCTTTTCGTCGTGCCGGAGGCGGACTGGGGCAGGCGGCTCGTGGGTTCCAACATGATGATCTGCATGAGCTTCATCCCGTTGATCGGCATCGGTCCCCTGGCTATCTTCCTCGGCATGCTGCGCTATGGCGCGCCGACGCGGCCGGTGCTGGCCGGCGCGGTCGCGGGCCTGCTCGCGGGCGGCTTGGCGGCGACCTTCTATGCCGCGCATTGCTTCGACGATTCGCCGCTGTTCGTCGCCACCTGGTACACGATCGCGATCGCGTTCCTCACCGCGCTCGGCGCGCTTGGCGGACGGTTTTTCGTCCGCTGGTAGGATTACACACCGATCCTTAATCATGCCGGCAATTGCTTTGCCGGTTAGCGGCGTGGCCGCCGCAGCTTACAACCATTCCTTAAAATCGATCCGCCAGGGTTGTGGCAGTTGCGCATGGGGTGGGATCGCATTGTGGCGTGGTTGAGTTGGAAAGGTCCGCGGGCCGGCAAGCGCGCTGTGCTCGCCTTGATGGCGGCAGGGCTTGCCACCCTGATGGCATCGGTCCTGTTGCCGGCGCTGGAGCTCGGTGCGGACGCGCTGAAGTTCTGCCTACAGATATCGGTCGCCGTCACCGCCGTGACGCTCTTTGTCTCGGCGCTGTTCATCCGCAGGATCATCGACGACCGCCGGCAGATTGCCGAGAGCGAGCAGCGCTTTCGCCGCGCGATGGAAGATTCGGCGATCGGCGTCGCCATCGTCGGCCTCGACGGCCGCATCCTTCAGACC
>NZ_RZSR01001248.1:0-1395 GCF_004023265.1 Mesorhizobium sp. M1A.F.Ca.IN.020.06.1.1 | reverse complement strand
GCGCAATGCCGTCTATCGGGCCGGCGAACGAGGCATCATCGGCACCACCTTGTTCCGCACCGGCAGCGAGCGCCCCGTCGAGACATTGAAAGCCGAACGCCGGCCCGCGCTGACAGAAGGCGTGGCGACCTGCGAGCCGCTGTTTCCAGTTCGCATCGATCAGTCGATCGGAGCCGGCTCATGATCCCGGATTTCAGCCAGATCGGCTGGTCGGCGCCGCGCCGCGCGCCGGTCGAGCTCAAGGGCCAGCGGATGACGCCGGAAGGCATCGCCCTGAAACACCTCTACACGCAGGCCGACCTCAAGGGCCTGGCCAATCTCGACACCTATCCGGGCCTGCCGCCCTTCGTGCGCGGCCCCTACCCGACCATGTATGTTCAGCAGCCCTGGACGATCCGGCAATATGCCGGCTTCTCGACGGCGGAGGAATCCAACGCTTTCTACCGGCGCAACCTCGCGGCCGGCCAGAAGGGCCTGTCGGTCGCCTTCGACCTCGCGACCCATCGCGGCTATGACAGCGACCATCCGCGCGTCGCCGGCGATGTCGGCATGGCGGGCGTGGCGATCGATTCCATCCTCGACATGCGCCAGCTGTTCGACGGCATTCCGCTCAACGAGATGACGGTGTCGATGACCATGAACGGCGCCGTGCTGCCGATCATGGCGCTCTATATCGTGGCGGCGGAGGAACAGGGTGTCGCGCAGAAGGACCTCGCCGGGACCATTCAGAACGACATTCTGAAGGAGTTCATGGTCCGCAACACCTACATCTATCCGCCGAAGCCTTCGATGCGGATCGTGTCGGACATCTTCGCCTATACCTCGCGGCACATGCCGAAATTCAATTCGATCTCGATCTCCGGCTATCATATGCAGGAGGCGGGCGCGACGGCCGACCTCGAACTCGCCTACACGATCGCCGACGGCATCGAATATGCGCGCGCCGGCGTCGCCGCGGGTCTCGACATCGACCGGTTTGCGCCGCGCCTTTCCTTCTTCTGGGCGATCGGCATGAACTTCTTCATGGAGGTCGCCAAGCTCAGGGCCGCGCGGCTGCTCTGGTCGAGCCTGATGAAGAAGAATTTTGCGCCGAAGGACGAGCGCTCGCTGTCGCTGCGCACCCATTGCCAGACATCGGGCTGGTCGCTGACGGCGCAGGATCCCTACAACAACATCACGCGCACGATGATCGAGGCGATGGCGGCAACGCAGGGACATACCCAGTCGCTGCACACCAATTCCTTCGACGAGGCGATGGCGCTGCCGACCGACCATTCGGCCCGCATTGCCCGCAACACGCAGCTCATCCTGCAAAAGGAATCCGGCACCACGCGCATGATCGACCCGTGGGGCGGCTCGGCCTATGTCGAGCGGCTGACACATGATCTGGCGGCC
>NZ_RZSR01001247.1:0-1400 GCF_004023265.1 Mesorhizobium sp. M1A.F.Ca.IN.020.06.1.1 | reverse complement strand
GCATGGCGACGGCGCTGATATCGGCCGCGGATGGCGGATCGGCCGGCTCGCTGCGACCCAGGCGCGCGGCGATGTCCGGCTGCGGTTCTTCAGAGGGCTCGGGCGCGTTCGCTTCCTGTGGCGGGCCGGCGTCAGTTGCCGGCACGGCTGCATCCTCGGGCGCCGGGGCCGGGTTGTTGGGGCTGAGATAGCGGGCCGGCGCCCATCCGACGATATGCGCGTCCTGCGTGTCCTCGACCTTGCACCAGGGATAGTTATTGACGGTCTTGCAGCCGTAATTCTTCACGGCTGCGCCGTTGGGCAGGCGCGCCGCGACCTTTCCATCTGGTGAAGCGGTGGCGCGGATGTTGAGGAGATCGTCCGGCGCAAGGCCGCCGATGATTGAAATGATCGTGGCTGGCGCGTCCTGGGCCAAAGCCGGCACGGCGGCCAGCAGCAAAGGAGCGGCGATCAGCAATGTCGATCGGAGCGTGACTTTACGCTTCATCCTTAATGCACTGCAATCCTGGCGTTTCCGCTCAATCAGATTATGAGCTTCGCTCAATCATGGATATGAGCTTCGCTCAATCTTTATAAATCCGGTCCGCGGCGCGTGCGCCCATTCCAGTCGTCCGCTTGTTCGGCCTGCTTTGCGGCAGCTTCATGGTCGTAGGCGATGGCGATCGCCTCGGAGCGGCCGGGAGGCATCCATCCCGACGATGCCGTAGCGCGCATGCCGGCTGTCCTGCTCAGAGACATGCGCCGGCGGGAATGCGGATGAGCTCGCTGCGATGGCTATTGCCGCACAACGCGATCCGGCAGGCTGGAGGGCCAGCACGTGGCCATGGATATCGGCCAGAACGGCAATGCGCATCAGGCGTCGATCTCCGCATCGGCGGTGCCGACCGCTGGAAGCGCCTTGTCCTCGCCGGCGGCCGCGATCACGCTGTCGAGCAGGCCGGGGAAGCGCCTGTCGAGGTCGTCGCGGCGCAGGGTGATCAGCCGGCTGGTGCCGACCGCTTCGGTGCGCGTCACGCCAGCCTCGCGCAGCTTGGCGAGGTGGTAGCTGAGATTGGTCTTGGAGGCGAGGTCGAGGAACTTGCCGCAGTTCATCGGCACGCCTTCCTTGCTGGCGAGAAAGCGCACGATTGCCAGCCGGGTCGGGTCGCCGAGCACGGCAAGCACGATCGGCAGGCTGATCTGATCGGCGGTCGGATGAGGCAAGGTCATGGTTGAGAATTAAGCGCAAACGGCACCAACTTCAACGCGTCTCCGCTTCTTGCTTGGTTGCGCAGCTTCCCGGTTTCTACGCCGTCCTGACACAGAGCTGTCAGCAGGGTTCCGCTAATTTGCCCAAGTTCCGTTGACATCATGCCCCTTCATGTCCAATTGTTCAATAACTTTTGAACAAAGGACATATC
>NZ_RZSR01001246.1:0-1401 GCF_004023265.1 Mesorhizobium sp. M1A.F.Ca.IN.020.06.1.1 | reverse complement strand
CGTCTATATCGGAAAACGAAAGTGATGGAAAGGGACAGCCGGCCAAAGAAATTCACCTTCTCGCAAAGGCAAACCGGTCTGCAATCAGTTCGTTGCCTCAATGGTAAGCCGGCGCGCAATCTCTGTGACGACATCGAAGGCCGCATCAATATCGCCGGCCGTGGTCTCGAACTGTCCTGCCTGAAAGCGGATCGCCACCCGACCATCGACGCGCGTCTGCGTCAAATAGATGCGTCCGTCCGTGTTGATGGCATCGACGAGACGCAAATTGTGCTCGTCTGGATCGGCACCCTGAGGGGCGCGATGGCGGAACGAGAACAGTGACAACATCGGCTCGGTGACGAGCTCGAAATCCGCTTCCCCGGCCAGGCGTGCGGCAAGTCCCTCGCTCCAGGCTACATGGTTTCGGATCATCTTGCGCAATCCTTCCAGTCCGTGGGCGCGCAGCAGGAACCAGAGTTTCAGCGCACGGAATCGGCGGCCAAGCGGCACCGACCATTCCGAATAGTTGATGACGCCGTCATGACCTCTGGTCTTGAGATAGTCCGGCTTGATGGCCAGCGTGCGCACAAGGTCTTCCGGTTGGCAGACGAACTGGATCGAGCAGTCGAATTGCGCGCCGAGCCACTTGTGCGGATTGAAGACGATGGAATCGGCGCTCTCGACACCGGCCCAGAAATGCCGGTACTCCGGGCAGATCATCGCCGACCCGGCCCAGGCCGCATCGACGTGCAGGTAAAGGCCGTGCCGCTTCGCCACGGCCGCTACGGCAGCGATGTCGTCGGTGCCGCCGGTGCTGGTGCCGCCGACGCAGGCGACAATGCCCGCCGGCAGCAGGCCGGCCTCGCGATCGGCGATAATTGCCGCCTCGAGCGCCGCCGTATCCATCGCGCGAAAACGACCGGTTACCGGGATACGGATGAGATTCTCCTCGCCGATGCCGGCGACCCAGATCGCTCGGTCGATCGAGGTGTGAACCTGGTTGGAGCAATAGACACGCAGCTTCGCCTGGCCGGCGAGACCTTGTCTGTTTCCCTGCCAGTCAAGCGCCCGCTCGCGCATGGTGAGCACCGCGGCAAGCGTCGCCGACGAAGCCGAATCCTGAATGACACCGGAGAATCCTTCGGGCAGGCCCAGCGCCTGGCGCATCCAGTCGACGATACGCGTCTCGAGCTCTGTCGCGGCCGGCGAGGTCTGCCACAGCATGCACTGCGCGGCCATCGCCGAGACGAGGTACTCGGCCACCACCGAGACCGGAGCCGCGTTGGCCGGGAAATAGGCGAAGAAGCGCGGATGCTGCCAATGCGTCATCCCGGGCACGATCTTCGTTTCGAAATCGGCGAAGATTTTTTCCATCGGCTCGGCCGTCTCGGGCGGCGACTCTTCGATGCTCCTGAATAT
>NZ_RZSR01001245.1:0-1405 GCF_004023265.1 Mesorhizobium sp. M1A.F.Ca.IN.020.06.1.1 | reverse complement strand
AGGCAAGGGTGTGCGCCTGCAGAAATACAAGGACGGCGGCGTGCTGGACCTTAAGACCTTCACGATTGCAGCGGGGCTGACCTGGCAGGATTCGGCCGACCGCACCTTCACCAAGTCGCGCGAGGAATTGGCCGAGTGGATCGGCGCCCGTGCAGCCGCCGGTCGCATGGTGCCGAAGGGTTTCCCGAGGACGGGCAAGTTCGGGTAGCGGGGCTCCCTCTTCTCCCCGTGTGGGAGAAGGTGTCGCCGAAGGCGACGGATGAGCGTGTTCCAAGGAACGCAGAGGTCTCGCTCCGCTGGAACATCCTTTATCCGTCTCGGCGCTACGTGCCGATCCACCTTCTCCCTCACGGGGAGGAGGCTAGGCGCAAACATTTGGACTATCGTCACGATTGCTGCACTATGATGGTGCATAAGCAACCATCGAGCTGGCAGGGGAGAACCGCCGCGTTGAAGCGGGCTGAGATCCAGAAACCAGGGCAGCGCCTGTTCGGTCTGTCGGCGCCGCTGAGGGCTGCCGTCATCCCGCCGCTGTCGGCGGCGCGCTGGCTCCTGGTGCTGATCGTCGCCGCCGGCGTCTATTTCTTCCACGGCTTCCTGTTCCCGGTGCTGGCGGCGCTCGTCATCGCCTTCGCCAGCTGGCCGCTCTACCGCCGGCTGCTCGCCGGGGTCGGCGGCAACCGCACGATCGCCGCGACCCTCGCGATCCTGTTCATTCTGACCTTCCTGGTGGTGCCGATAGCGCTCGCCGGCACTTACGCCATCAACGAGCTTCGCGAGTGGGTGGTCTGGGCGATCGAGACCAACCGCCACGGCTCTGCCACGCCCCAATGGATCGCCACCATGCCGGTCGTCGGCGAATGGCTGAACCAGCAGTGGACGGCCAATCTCGGCCATCCCGGCGGCATCGGCGAATTGATCCAGATGGTCAGCGGCTCCAACATCGGCACCATCTATCGCGGCGCGCTGGCCGCCGGCGGCAGCGCCTTCGGGCTGCTGCTCACGCTGCTTTTCATGCTGATCGCGCTGTTCTTTGCCTATCGCGACGGCGAGGGCTTCGCGGCGCAGGTTGATCGCCTCGGCGAGCGCATCCTGCCGACGCGCTGGGAGCGCATCTCGCGCGTCGTGCCGGCTACCATTTCATCGACCGTCACCGGCATGACCGTCATCGCCATCGGCGAGGGCGTGGTGCTGGGCGTCGCCTATTGGCTGGCCGGCGTGCCGTCGCCGGTCACGCTCGGGGCGCTTACCGGCATCATGGCGCTGATCCCGGGCGGCGCGCCGCTCTCCTTCACGCTGGTGTCGATCTACCTCGCCGCCAGCGGCAAGTTGTTTGCGGGCCTTGCGCTGTTCGTCTGGGGCGCGGTCGAGCTTTTCATCGTCGACAAGACGCTGCGCCCGAAGC
>NZ_RZSR01001244.1:0-1412 GCF_004023265.1 Mesorhizobium sp. M1A.F.Ca.IN.020.06.1.1 | reverse complement strand
CATTCCATGGCACGCGTTCGCCGCCTTCGCCGCGCTGGCGATAGGCGGGGCGCAACTGGCATTGCCGAAAGGCACGACACGCCACCGCGTCTTGGGCTATGCCTGGGCCGCGCTGATGCTGGTCGTCGCCGTCTCGAGCTTCTGGATCCAGCGGATACGCCTGATCGGGCCGTTCAGCCCGATCCACATCCTGTCGATCCTGGTGGTTGTCACCGCCCCGCTGGCGGTCTGGTATGCGCACACCCATAAAGTGGCCGCGCATCGCAGCGCCATGATCAAGCTCTACCTATTTGCGCTGATCGGCGCCGGCATCTTCACGTTGGTGCCCGGCCGCATCATGCACACGGTCGTATTCGGCCAATAAACAATTTCGAGCGAAAGTGCGTCGCGGTTTTCCGTCCGGAATTGCCTATAGTTGATAGTTGCGGCGATAGTCCGCTTGCAAAGCAGCGTCTAAGGAAGATCATCGTGAAAGCACGCGTCAAATGGGTTGAGGAACGCACCTTTGTCGGCGAGTCCGGCAGCGGTCACAAAGTCGTGCTGGGCACGGCGCGTGGGCCGGAAGGCCGGACGCCAGGGCCGAGCCCAATGGAGCTGGTGCTGATCGGCACCGGCGGCTGCTCGGCCTACGACGTGGTCCATATCCTCGAAAAAGGTCGCGAGGCGGTCGAGGACTGCGTGGTCGAGCTGGACGCGGATCGTGCCGAGACGGAACCGCGCGTCTTCACCCGCATCCACATGCATTTCATCGTCAAGGGTCGCGCGATGTCGCACGACAAGGTGAAAAGGGCGATCGACCTGTCGATCGAGAAATACTGCTCGGCCACCGCGATGATGGCCAAGACGGCGGCCGTCACGCATGATTTCGAGGTGGTCGATACAGCAGTGAAATAAGGCAGTAGGGATGCTGCTCAGGCAGCCATCAGCGCCCTGACGCCGTCGGCGACGAACTGCACCGCAAGCGCCGCCAGGATGACGCCGAGCAGCCTCGTCAGGATCGAGCGGCCGGTCTGACCGAGGATGCGGTCGATGCGCTCTGCCAGCACGAACACCAGAAAGGTGAGCACAAGACAGATCGCGATGATGCCGACCAGCGCCGCTTGCGCCGCAAAGCCCTCGAAGTGTCCTGACAGCAGCACTGTCGCCGATATCGCGCCGGGACCGGCGATCAGCGGGATCGCCAGCGGAAAGGCGGCGATGTTGTGGATCATGTCCTTGGTGATGGCGACGTCGCCGATCTTCTCCTTGCGGTCCTGACGGCGCTCGAACACCATTTCGAAGGCGATGAAGAAAAGCAGGAAGCCGCCGGCGACGCGGAAGGCCGGCAGCGTGATGCCGAACACCGACAGGATCGAGGCGCCGGCGACGGCGAACAACGCCATCACCAGAAAGCCGATCACCGAAGCTCGCAC
>NZ_RZSR01001243.1:0-1412 GCF_004023265.1 Mesorhizobium sp. M1A.F.Ca.IN.020.06.1.1 | reverse complement strand
ACCTTGTTCTGGTCCTGGTCTGCAATGTGGCAGACCTTGCACTTGGTGAAGACCTTCTCGCCTGCGGCTGCATCCTGCGCCCGCGAAGGGCTTGCAATGAAGATCGTGGCCGCCGAGGCGATGAAAAGTGCGATTGCGCGCATGGCATTCCTCCCTGATCGATCGTCATCTGCGCCGGACGATGCGCACCACGCCAGCTGCGCTGGGGCGGCCTGCACGGTACAGCGGAATATCCGTGGTCCCACCAATGGAATTGCGGCATCTACATACCACAGTATCAATCCAATGGGTAGAAACGGCAATTTGTGCGAAGGTGCACGTCGCCCAAGCTGCGCAGCGGTTCTGGCAGAACGACATGCATCAAAACACGGACCTAAAGCGCGTCGCCTGAGTCCGGCTCCTCGCGACGCGCCTTAGGCCGTGTGCTGAGAGTCACGGCGGATCGGTATTGCAGCTTGCAGCCATCTGTCCGATCGCCTCGGACAGTCCGGCGAGTTCGAAGTCGGCCTCGCCGCGTCCCGACAGCAGGCCGAAACGCCATGACAGCAACAGCCGGCTCGCCGAAACCAGCCGCTTGATGCCATCGGCTCCGTCCCTGACCAGCATTTTACCGCGTGGGCCGACAGACCAGCTTTCATCGAACTTGCCGCCGCCATCGACCATGACCGACATGGTGATCTTGCGGCTGGCGGAGACTGAATCGTTGAGTTGCAGCCATTCGCTCCAACGCGGTTCGCCGCCCGGTCGACAAGCCAGCGTCAGCACCGGACTGTAGCCCAGCGCGCCGCCGCCGGTGATCAGCTTGTTGGTGGCGTATAGCGACGCAGTGACCTGGCCGTCGTTGCCGGCGTCGACGCGCCAGTTGCCGAGATCGGGTCCGGCCTCTGCCACACCGGCCGCGGCAAGCAAGAGCGCCGCGGTAACGACCACGCCCCTCATCGTGAATGCCACACCCACCGACGCCTCCAAACGACCCTGCGCAATGTGATATCGAGCAGATAATCATCAATGTTCGGTATCGCCAGCAGCGTGCATTCATCTGAAGCGGGTGGTGTTGCCCCGCAGCAACAACGGAGAACATGAACGAAAAAGGCCGCCTCGTGGGCGGCCTTTCGAAATCAGCTTATCGCCGGGTTTACTCGGCGTCCTTGGCGGCCTTCTTCTTCGGCGCGGCCTTCTTCTTGGGCTCTTCCGCCTCACCGGCTGCTTCGCCGGCCTTGGCCTCGGCTTTCTTGGAGGAAGCCTTCTTCGCCGGCTTCGCCTTGCTGGCGCTCTCGGCCTCCTCGTCGTCCGCCATCAGCTCTTCCTTGCTGACCTTCACGTCCTCGACCGAAATCTGGCCCAGCAAATAGTCGACGACCTTTTCCTCGAACATCGGCGCGCGGAGCGAATTGATCGCCTCGGGGTTGCTG
>NZ_RZSR01001242.1:0-1414 GCF_004023265.1 Mesorhizobium sp. M1A.F.Ca.IN.020.06.1.1 | reverse complement strand
GCGTGGGGGAGAGCCAACGACAAAGCTCACGTCAATGCGCCCCCCTCTGTCCTGCCGGACATCTCCACCTCTAGGGGGGAGATTGCGCCTGCATCGATGCTTTCGCCAATCATCAACGCTGGAGGAGAAGCGCCGTCAGCGAAACTGCCAATCTCCCCCCTTGAGGGGGAGATGTCCGGCAGGACAGAGGGGGGTGTTCAAGCGCCTCCTTCCGCAAGCTTCTCCTTCCGCGCCGCCATCTTCGGCAACGTCACCGTGGCGCTGGCCCCCGACCGTGGCCGCTCCGCAGACCGCCGCGCTGACTACCATGACCCGACCCTTCCCCCGCGCCACGAGCTGATCGCCTTCGGCCTGTGGTTGCAAAAGTCGCTCGGCGTCCACGCCATCGTCCATGTCGGCGCGCATGGCACGCTGGAATGGCTGCCGGGCAAGACGGTCGCGCTCTCCGACACCTGCTTTCCCGAGATCGTCACCGGCTCGCTGCCGGTTGTCTATCCCTTCATCGTCTCCAATCCCGGCGAGGCGGCGCAGGCCAAGCGCCGCATCTCGGCCGTCACGCTCGGTCACCTGCCGCCGCCGCTGACCGGCGCCGGGCTCGACGAGGCGCAACAGAGGCTTGAGCGGCTGGTCGACGAATACGCACAAGCCGACGGGCTCGACCGCCGCCGCCGCGACCGTCTGGCCAGGCTCATCGTCGAGACAGCGGAGAAATCCGGGCTGGCTGCCGAAGCCGGAGTTGCCGGAACCGATGTGCCGGACGAGGCGCTGCGCCGCATCGACGCGTGGCTGTGCGACCTCAAGGATTTTGCCGTCAAGGACGGGCTGCATGTCTATGGCCGCGCGCCGGAAGAAGAGGCCGATCCACTGCGCCGCCAAAGCGCCGAGACCGAAAAAGACGCCCTGCTCGCTGCGCTCGACGGGCGTCACATCAAGGCCGGACCGGCAGGCGCGCCGGCGCGCGGTCGTTCCGATGTCCTGCCCACCGGCCGCAACCTTTTCACCTCCGATCCGCGCACCATGCCGACGTCGACGGCCTATGATCTCGGGCAGGCGGCGGCGGAAGAAGTCGTGCGCAGCTACATGCAGAGCCATGGCGACTGGCCGCGCTCGTTGGTCATCGACCTCTGGGGCTCCGCCTCGTTGCGCACCGGCGGCGAGGAGATCGCGCAAGGCCTGGCGCTGATGGGCTGCCGGCCGCAATGGGATGCCGCAACGGGCCGCGTCACCGGCATCGAGGTGATGCCGCCGGCCGCCCTCGGCCGCCCGCGCGTCGACGTCACCTGGCGCATCTCCGGCCTGTTTCGCGATATGTTCCCGACCCAGATCGCGCTGATCGGCGCCGCCGCCAGCGCCGTCGCCGGTCGCGACGAGGACGATTCGGAAAATCCGCTTGCCGCCGCGGCCCGTGCCCAAG
>NZ_RZSR01000124.1:0-9235 GCF_004023265.1 Mesorhizobium sp. M1A.F.Ca.IN.020.06.1.1 | reverse complement strand
GTACAAGGCCATCGTCAAGGAGATCCGCGACGCCCGAGAGCGCGGTCAGCCGATCCTGGTCGGCACCACCTCGATCGAGAAATCCGAGCAGCTGGCCGAGCGCCTGCGCAAGGAAGGCGTCAAGAATTTCGAGGTGCTCAACGCCCGCCACCACGAGCGCGAGGCGGCTATCGTCGCCCAGGCCGGCAAGCCCGGCGCTATCACCATCGCCACGAACATGGCTGGACGCGGTACCGACATCCAGCTCGGCGGCAATGCCGACATGCGCATCGCCGAAGAACTAGCGGATATGCCCGCCGGCCCGGAGCGCGAGGCGCGCGAACAGCAGATCCGCGATGACGTCGCGCAGCTGAAGGAAAAGGCGCTGGCCGCTGGCGGACTCTACG
Source organism: Mesorhizobium sp. M1A.F.Ca.IN.020.06.1.1 (assembly GCF_004023265.1). Classification (NCBI taxonomy): domain Bacteria; kingdom Pseudomonadati; phylum Pseudomonadota; class Alphaproteobacteria; order Hyphomicrobiales; family Phyllobacteriaceae; genus Mesorhizobium; species Mesorhizobium sp. M1A.F.Ca.IN.020.06.1.1. Next base: position 8,849 of record NZ_RZSR01000124.1, on the reverse strand, counting down.
TCTTGGCGACCGAGCGCCATGAATCCCGCCGCATCGACAACCAGCTGCGCGGACGTTCCGGCCGCCAGGGCGATCCTGGCCGTTCGAAATTCTTCCTGTCGCTGCAGGACGATCTGATGCGCATCTTCGGCTCCGAGCGCATGGACGGCATGCTGCAGAAGCTCGGCCTCAAGGAAGACGAGGCCATCATCCACCCGTGGATCAACAAGGCGCTGGAGAAGGCGCAGAAGAAGGTCGAGGCGCGCAACTTCGACATCCGCAAGAACCTACTGAAATACGATGACGTCTCCAACGACCAGCGCAAGGTGGTTTTCGAGCAGCGCATCGAGCTGATGGATGGCGAAGGCCTGTCGGAGACGGTCGCCGAGATGCGCGAGGGCGTCATCGAGGAAATCGTCGCCAAGAACATCCCGGAAAACGCCTATGCCGAGCAGTGGAACGTCGCCGGCCTGAAGGAGGAAGTGGCGCAGTACCTCAATCTCGACCTGCCGATTGAGGACTGGGTCAAGGAGGAGGGCATCGCCGAGGACGACATCCGCGAGCGCATCTCGGCCGCCGCCGAGGCAGCCGCCAAGGAACGCGCCGAGCGCTTCGGCCCCGACGTCATGAGCTATGTCGAGCGTTCGGTCGTGCTGCAGACGCTCGACCATCTATGGCGCGAGCACATCGTCAACCTCGACCATCTGCGTTCGGTCGTGGGCTTCCGCGGCTATGCCCAGCGCGATCCGCTGCAGGAATACAAGGGCGAGGCCTTCGAGCTTTTCCAGGGCATGCTCGGCAATCTGCGCCAGGCCGTGACCGCGCAGCTGATGCGCGTCGAGCTGGTCCGCCAGGCGGCTGAAGCGCCGCCGCCGTCGGCGCCGGATATGTTCGGCAGCCATATCGACGGCACCACCGGCGAGGACGACTTCCAGGGCGGCGAGACGGCGTTGTTGGTCCGCCAGGAATCCCATGCCATGGTGGCACCCGAAAATCGCGATCCGAAGAATCCCGCGACTTGGGGCAAGGTCGGCCGCAACGAGGCCTGCCCCTGCGGCTCCGGCAAGAAATACAAGCACTGCCACGGCGCCTTCGCCTGATCCCCTTCACTTCTTCTTCCCGGATATGACGGGGAGAAGGAAGCCCTCCACCCAACCGTTTCTTAATGTGTTTCGCATACACCGAAACCTTGGAAACAGGCGGAAAACGGAGAGTATTCGGGGTGCGCTTTTCCGCGGCGACGACTGCCGGGCGGTTCTTGCCGCAGCGCTGGGCGCTGCGCATGGGGCCGCTGCTTGGCCGCATCGACGCCGTGCTGTTCAGCGCCGACGAACGCGGCGAAGCCGGCCGCATGTCGCTGATCGCATTCACCATCCGCATCGTCAGCGCGGTCATCGCCTTCGTCAGCCAGGTGCTGATGGCACGCTGGATGGGCTCGTTCGAATACGGCATCTTCGTGCTGGTCTGGGTGACGATGGTCATCGTCGGCAATCTCGCCTGCCTCGGCTTCCACACCTCGGTGATCCGTTTCATTCCCGAATATCGCGAGCGCGGCATGCTCGCCGAGCTGCGCGGCATCGTGCTGGCGAGCCGGCTGTTCGTGCTGGTCGCTTCGACGGTGATCGCGGGGCTGGGCGCGCTCGGCGTCTGGCTCGCCTCGCCCTGGATCGAGAACTACTACGTCGTCCCCTTCATCCTCGGCATCATCTGCCTGCCGATGATCGCGATGGGCGACCTCCTTCAGGGACTGGCGCGGGCGAACTCATGGGCGCTGTTCGCGCTGTCGCCGACCTATCTGGTGCGGCCGGTGCTGATCCTGGTGTTCATGGCGCTTATGCTCGCCATGCACTACGTGCCGGATGCCAAGACCGCGATCTTCGCCTCGATCGCCGCCACCTATACCACGACGCTCGGCCAACTGATGGGCGTGACCTCGCGCATGGACAAGCAGATCCCGGCCGGGTCGATGACCGTGCATTTCGGCCGGTGGTTCCTGGTCTCGCTCCCGATCTTCCTGGTCGAGAGTTTTTTCTTCCTGCTCACCAATGCCGATGTGCTGATGGTTGGCGCCTATCTCGAGCCCAATGACGTCGCCGTCTATTTCGCCACCGTGAAAACGCTGGCTCTGGTGCATTTCGTCTATTTCGCCGTCAAGGCGGGCGTTGCCCAGCGCTATGCGCAATTCACCCATGGCGAGCCGGAAAGGCTCGCCGCCTTCGCCCGCGAGACCGTCTCCTGGACCTTCTGGCCCTCGCTCGCGATGGCGCTGCTGGTGCTGGCGCTCGGCGAGCCGATGCTGGTGCTGTTCGGCCCTGAATTCACCGCCGGCTATCCGCTGCTTTTCCTGCTGGTCTTCGGCGTCGTCGCGCGCGGCGCCGTCGGCCCCTGCGAAAGCCTGCTCACCATGAGCGGCAACCAGAACATCTGCGCCGCCGTCTATGCCATGACGCTCGCGCTGAATATCGCTCTCAATGTGGTTCTGATCCCGCTCTTCGGCCTCTGGGGCGCGGCGATCGCCACCAGCCTCGCGATGGTCTTCGAGGCCGGCGCGCTGTCCTTCACCGTCTGGCGCAAGCTCGGCATCGTCATGGCGATCTTCGTGCCCGCAAATAAGGAAGTCGCCTGATGGCCGCCATTCCGCTGCTTGAAGAGACCAGCGGCGGGCCCGCCGGCGCCATGGTGTCGGGCCTTGCCGGCCTCGTCAGGGAGGCCGATCCCGCCCATATCGAGCTGTTCGCCAACAACCGGCCGGAGCGCAAGCTCGCGATCTATCCCGCCTCGGCCGGCTTCGACCTGGTCGAGGAGCTCGACTATCTTAGCGCCCGCGCGATCGAGCCCAACGTCTTCTTCAACCCGCGCTTCCTGGCGCCGGCCATGCCGAGGCTCGAGGACCGCGAAGTGCGGCTGGCGGTGATCCGCGACGGCGACGAGTTCCGCAACCGGCTGCGGCTCCTTGTGCCGTTCTCGGTCGAGCGCCCCGCAATTCCGCTCGGCGTCCCGGTCATGCGCACATGGTCGAGCCCGTTCGGCCCGCTCGGCACGCCGCTGGTCGATCGTGACGATCCTGTCGGCGTCATCGAGGATTTCTTCTCGATGCTGTCCAGGCCGCATCTCAAATTGCCGAAGGTCTTCGTGCTGCCCGACATCAAGCTGGACGGCCGGGTGGCGAGCCTGCTCACCTCCTTTGCCGACAGCCGCGGCCTGACCCTGGTCGTCACCGGCAAGGCCGAGCGCCCGGTGCTGGAAAGCGATGCCGACGGCGACGACTACCTCAAGGCCTCGCTGCGCGCGCATCACTATCGCGAATTCCGCCGGCTCAAGCGGCGCCTCGCCGGCCTTGGCAAGCTGGACCATGTGGTGGCGCGCGGACCGGACGAGATCCGCCACGCCATTGAAAGCTTCCTGACACTGGAGGCGGCCGGCTGGAAGGGCCGCGAGCGCACGGCCATGGCGATCGACCGCTACCGCGCCGCCTTCGCCCGCGAGGCGGTGCACAGGCTCGCCGAGCACGACATGTGCCGCATCCACACACTGACGCTCGACGGCCGTACGATCGCTTCTCTCGTCGTCTTCGTCGAAGCGGGCGTCGCCTACACCTGGAAGACGGCGTATGACGAGACGCTCTCGGCCTATTCGCCGGGCACACTGCTGATGATCGAGGTGACCAAGCAGCATCTCGATGATCCTAATGTCGCCATGACCGATTCCTGCGCGGTGCCCGACCATCCGGTGATGAGTCGCCTGTGGACGGAGCGCAAGCCGATGGGCACGCTGGTGGTCGGCCTGACGCCCGATGCCGACCGGCCGGCCCGCCAGGCGGCCTCGCAGCTCCATCTCTACCGCGAGACCCGCAACATGGCGCGGCTGCTACGCAATCGCATGCGGAGCCTCTTGAAAAGGCGCTAGATGAAAGGCCGCACACCGGCTATGGCATCCGGCGGCCGGATCCGGCCTGCCTCTTCACACAGCATCCAGATGTTCGAAACCTTCCTGCGCTTCGCCCGCCTCTGTGCGCCGCTTGTCCTGCTCGCCATGCTCCCGGCGCGAGCATTCGCCGAGTCCTGCCCCGAGGATTGCTCCGAGCCTGCGCCCGTCGACATCTACAGCCACACCACCGCCGGCCATATGGCTCCAGCCGCGGCAGCTGCGTTGCCGCGCGTCTATGTGCCCAACCGTTCCTCGAACAGCGTTTCCGTCATCGACCCGGCGACGCTGAAGGAGGTCGACAGGTTTGCGGTCGGCAGCAAGCCGCAGCACGTCGTTCCTTCCTGGGACCTGAAGACGCTTTGGGTGGCCAATAACGGCACCGGCAAGAACGGCAGCCTGACGCCGATCGACCCGGCGACCGGAAAGCCCGGCAAGCAGGTGCCGGTCGACGATCCTTACAACATGTATTTCATGCCGGACGGCAGCGCCGCCATCATCGTTGACGAGGCCCTGAGGCGGCTCGATCTGCGCGATCCGCGGACCATGGCGCTGCAAGCCGTCATCCCGACGCCGGCCTGCCCCGGCATCAACCATGCCGATTTCGCGGCCGACAATTCCTATGCGATCTTCACTTGCGAGTATGGCGACGGCGGACTGGCCAAGATCGACCTGAAGAACCGCAAGGTGCTCGGCCATCTCGACCTGTCGAAGATGGGCATGCCGCAGGACATAAGGCTCTCGCCCGACGGCAAGGTCTTCTACGTCGCCGACATGATGAATGACGGCGTCTTCCTGATCGACGGCGACAGCTTCAAGGAGATTGGCTTCATTCCAACGGGCATTGGCGCGCACGGCTTCGTCGTCAGCCGCGACGGCAAGCGGCTCTATGTCTCGAACCGCGGCTCGCACAAAATGGAACAGGGCCGTGCCGACGGGCCTGGCAGCGTGACGGTGATCGACTTCGCGACCCGCTCGGTCGTCGCCCAATGGCCGATCCCCGGCGGCGGCAGCCCCGACATGGGCAATGTCGGCGCCGACGGCAAGCAGCTCTGGCTCTCCGGCCGGTTCGACAGCGAGGTCTATATGATCGACACGACGTCGGGCGCCGTGACGAAGATCCGCGTCGGCGTCGAGCCGCACGGCCTGACGGTGTGGCCGCAGCCGGGGCGCTACTCGCAGGGGCATACGGGGAATATGCGGTAGGGTGTCGGTGACCTGCACATGCTGACGACCTCAATCCCATGGAGCCTTGGCACCATGTCCGCTGCCCTTTCCGCGACGACTCCCTGCCGATGCACTTGGAATTCGTCTGACCATATTTCGATCATTGTCGAAATAGAGTTGACCGGCAGCGGCGGAGGGTGCAGTCTATTTCCATGAAACTCGAACAAGCCGCAAAACAGCTCGAAGCCATCGGCAACCCGACACGGCTCAAGCTCTATCGCACACTGGTCAGAGCCGGCGAAGCTGGCCGGCCGGTGGGGTACTTGCAGGACACCCTTGGCATCGCGGCCTCGACGCTGTCCCATCACCTGCATCGCCTCATTCTGACCGGCCTCGTGACGCAGGAGCGTCAGGCGACGACCCTCATCTGCCGGGCCAACTATCCTATCATGCGCGACTTGATCGGCTTCCTGGCTGACGAGTGCTGTGCTGACGCAGCTTGCGGCGCGACGGAGAGCGACGCGGCGGCATAGCCTCTTTTTTTGCATCGTATTTCGATGATCCCGGAAGGATGGAAAAAATGTCAATGAATGACCCTGACGCCCTCCCTGTCGCCGTCATCGGAGCCGGCCCGGTCGGCTTGGCGGCTGCCGTCCAGCTCATCCAAAGGGGGCTCCCGGTGAAGGTCTATGAGGCCGGCGCTGGCATCGCCACCAATCTCAAGGACTGGGGCCATGTCCGGGTGTTCACGCCTTGGCGCTACTGTGTTGATCAGGCCGCCCGAAACCGTCTTGAGGACAGCGGCTGGACGATGCCCAAGCCCGAGGCGTTCCCCACCGCTAATGAACTGATTACCCGCTACCTTGAGCCGCTAGCAAGGCTCCCTGAACTCTCCTCGTCCATCGAAACCAGTGCGCGCGTGACTGCTGTTTCCCGCTGGGGCGCAGACAAGGTCTTGAGCAAAGATCGAAAGGCGCGACCGTTCATGCTGATGGTCGAAACCGGGGAAGGCATCAGGCGCGACAGTGCACGGGCCGTCATTGACGCCTCAGGCACGTGGCAGACGCCAAATCCACTTGGGGCCGGTGGTGTCCCGGCGGAGGGCGAAGCGGAGTTCGCAGACAAGATCGCCTATGGCATTCCCGACATTCTCGGCCACGACCGCACCCTTTATGCCGGCCGCACCACGCTTGTTGTCGGTTCGGGTCATTCGGCCGCCAATGCCCTGCTCGATCTCGATAGGCTGGCTGCGGTTGATCCGGGAACCGCTTTTGTCTGGGCGACACGGGGGACCGATCTGGTTCGCATTTACAGCGGCGGAGACTTGGATCAACTGCCTGCCCGTGGCGAGCTTGGTGCTGACGTTCGCGAACTGGCGGAGAGCGGGCGCACAAAGCTCGTCACTGGGTTCGCAACGCTGGCCATCCGCAGCTCAAACGGCCGCCTGACAGTCGAAGGTCAAACGAAGGATGGCCTACAAACTCTCGGGCCTTTCGACTGCATCATCGCGGCGACCGGCCAGCGGCCCGATCTGTCCCTTACGCGCGAGCTTAGGCTTGATCTTGACCCATGGCTTGAGGGCGTAAAGGCGCTGGGGCCTCTCATCGACCCCAACGAGCACTCCTGCGGCGATGTTCCCCCGCACGGTCATCGCGAACTGAGCCACCCCGAGCCCGACTTCTACACTGTCGGCATCAAGAGCTACGGCCGCGCCCCGACCTTCTTGCTGCTGACCGGGTATGAACAGGTGCGGTCGGTCGCGGCAGCCATTGCTGGCGACATGGCGGCCGCGGATGCGGTGCAACTGGTGCTACCCGAAACCGGCGTCTGCACGGTTCCCCAGTCGACCATACGCGCGACCGCTGGCGGATGCTGTGGTGGTCCCGCTTCTTCCGAGGCTGACGCCTGTTGTCTCGCCGATGCTGAAGCGAAGGCCGCTGGCAAGGGTGGCTGCGGGTGCGGGGTGGCAGCCTAATCGCATCACGCCCGATGGAACGCAGTCGCCGAACGATCATCACCGTCCTCGGCCTGACCCAAATCATGGCCTGGGGGTCCACCTATTACCTGCCGGCGGTGATTGCACCAAAGGTCGCCGCCGACACCGGCTGGCCGCTGCCTTGGGTCGTGGGTGGATTGTCGCTTGGCCTGCTCGTCGCCGGACTGATCTCACCTCGCGTCGGCTCGTCCATTGAGCGCCACGGCGGCCGGAACGTTCTTGCGTTCAGCGCCGGCTGCATCGGCATCGGCCAGATCGGACTCGCTGCCTCGCCGAACCTTGCCGCCTACATCGCAGCGTGGCTCGTTGTTGGCCTTGGAATGGGGGCGGGCTTGTACGATGCCGCTTTCGCGACCCTCGGCCGGCTCTACGGACATAGCGCGCGCTCGGCCATCACAACCCTTTCGCTGTTCGGCGGCTTCGCCAGCACGTTCTGTTGGCCGATCTCGGCCTTCCTGATGGGCGAGACGGGCTGGCGCGGCACATGCCTCGTCTATGCTTCGGTGCAGTTGTTCTTCGCCCTGCCCCTCTATCTCGGAATGTTGCCGCGTCGGGTGCCGCTGCCGAGCGTCACAGATCGGCCGGGAAAGGAGCAGGTGGGCACCCCAGTTCAGCCGGCCGCAGTGCCGATCATGGTCGTCCTGGCTGCCACGCTGACCTTGGCGGCGGTCATTTCGTCGACGGTGTCAGTTCATCTCCTCACCATCTTGCCAGGCCAGCGGCATGGCGCTCGCCGCTGCCGTTGGGCTCGGGGCACTGGTCGGCCCCGCTCAGGTGTCGGCGCGTGCCGTCGAGATGATCATCGCCCGCTACCATCATCCCATCTGGACCAAGTTCGCGTCGGTGAGCTTCGTCGCCATCGGCATTGGTGCGCTCTGCGTCGGGGTTCCGGTGGTGCCGGTGGCGCTGGCGTTCTACGGTGCAGGCATCGGCCTCGAAACGATAGCGCGAGGCACGCTGCCGCTCGCTCTGTTCGGTCCGTCGGGATACGCGAGACTGATGGGGCGACTTGCCATGCCCAGCTTGATCGCTCAAGCAGCAGCGCCGTCTGTCGGAGCGCTATTGTTGGAGCATGTGGGCGCTCACGGCACTCTAGCAGCTCTCGCTGGCTTGGCGCTGCTGAACGTCGGACTGGCGTGTAGCCTTGGCTGGCTGATCTTCCGTCGTCGAACCTTAGAGGTACAGGCGCAGTGATGCTTTGTAACCGGCCGGTAGCCCTGTGAAGTGGTTGGCCAGCCCATGAACCTCCGTCACTTCGGCAACTGCCTGGTTGATGTCAAAGAGACCAATTGGTGCCCCTAGCCGGGATCGAACCAGCACTCCTTGCGGAACTCGATTTTGAGTCGAGCGCGTCTACCAATTCCGCCATAGGGGCTCAGGCCGGGCGGCCTGGATGGGCGCGGACTATACGGGCGGACAGGCTTCGTCAACTGGCCTGTTGCCGATTTGCAGGCGCTCTGCACCCGGCCATGCCTTTCAGTCTCGTGAAGGTGCCGCCATTGTGCGGCGCGGAAAATCTTTCTAGACAGGGGATGCGTTGAAGCGCCTCGGATCCCAAAGGGTGGATGCGGCGCTTTGGGACCTTGTCTTCCTGCCACCCGGTGTCCAAAACCACTGCGCGCTTTTCAGGAGAGCCGATGCTTCGCGGACTTTACGACTGGACGATGTCCTTGGCGGCAAGGAAATCGGCCGAATGGTGGCTGGCCTTCATCGCCTTCGTGGAAAGCTCGGTCTTTCTGGTGCCGGCCGACGTGCTCTATCTGCCGATGGCGCTGTCCAAGCC
>NZ_RZSR01001241.1:0-1418 GCF_004023265.1 Mesorhizobium sp. M1A.F.Ca.IN.020.06.1.1 | reverse complement strand
GACAGGTATGGGCGGCGGCGGCGGGAGCGATTCCCGCCTTCCTGATCGCGCTCGCGCTGCCGCATGTCTGGTATCTCGGGCTGCTCTGGATTTGCGCTTTGCTTGCCTTCTTGGCGGTCGACGCGGCGGCCGGGCGCGGACGCGCGTCGCTCAGCGCCACGCTCACCGCACCGCCGCAGGTCGGCGTCGGCGGACGTTTCACGCTGCACATCGCGGCCGGTCTCGGGGCGCGAACGCGCCGGCTGCAGGCGCGCGTCGGGCATGACCAGCGGCTGGCGCCGGTCAACGGCACGGGCGGCACACTGCCGGCAAATGGCGGCACGCTCGATCTCGAATTCGACGCCATTCGGCGGGGCATCGCCAGCTTCGATCGGCTGTGGCTGCGCTGGCAAGGGCCGTTCGGGCTGGTCTGGAAGCAGGCCGTGCTGCCGGTGGAGCGCAAGATAGCGGTGCTGCCCGATGTCAGCCGCGCCCGCGACGAGGCGATCACGCTGCTGCAGCGCTCCGCTCTTGCCGACGGCCATGCACAGAAGCGCGCCGGCCAGGGCCGCGAGTTCGAGGCGCTGAAGGACTACCAGCCCGGCATGGGCCGGCGCATGATCGACTGGAAGCGCAGCGCCCGCCACGGCAAATTGCTTGCCCGCGAATTCCGCATCGAAGAGAACAACAACATCGTTCTAGCCATCGATAGCGGGCGGCTGATGTGCGAGCCGGTCGAGGGCGTGCCGAAGGTCGACCGGGCCGTGACGGCGGCGCTGTTGTCCGCCTTCATTGCGCTCAAGGGCGGCGACCTCGTCAGCCTGTTTTCCTTCGACGCCAGGCCGCGCGTTTCCAGCGGCGCCGTGCGCGGCTCGCCGAGCTTCACCATGATCCAGAAGCGCGCCGCCGAGATCGACTATTCGACCGAGGAGACCAATTTCACCCTGGCGCTGACGACGCTCGCCGCGAAGCTCGACCGGCGCTCACTGGTCATCGTTTTCACCGATTTCGTCGACCCGATCAGCGCCGAGCTGATGCTGCGCACCGTCGGGCGGCTGACCGAGCGGCATCTGGTGCTGTTCATGCTGATGAAGGATGTCGAGCTGGAGACTTTGGCCGATATGGCGCCTACCGCCCCGGAGGACGTGGCCCGCGCGGTCACCGCCGGCGACCTGCTCAGACAGCGGCAGGTGGTGATCGGACGCCTCAGGCTGCTCGGCGCGCATGTCATCGAGGCCGACCACCAGCGGCTCGGCCCGGCGCTGGTCGAGCGCTATATCCAGCTCAAGGAGGAAAACCTCTTATGACGCTGCCCGCCGGCACCGATGCCGTGCGCCAGTCGCTGGCAAGCTTCCGCCAGGAGCGCGAGGCCGACTGGAAGGCGTTCGAGGCACTGCTTGCCCGCGTCGAGAAGCGCGCGCCGCGCGCGCTGTCGGAAG
>NZ_RZSR01001240.1:0-1420 GCF_004023265.1 Mesorhizobium sp. M1A.F.Ca.IN.020.06.1.1 | reverse complement strand
GTGCCGAGCGCGGTGTCGATAGCGGTGTCGGCGACGGCGGCGGAGCTCGGATCGAAGAAGGTCGTCGCAAGCAGACCGCCGACGATGCCGCCGGTGCCCGCCGTGTCGAGGACCTGCGTGTCGGCAGAGGCCACCTTGATGGTGTCGATGGTGACGGTCGAGCCGGTGCGGTTGTACGAAGCAACGATGTTCAGATCGGAAGCAGCCGTGCCGTCGTTCTGCAGCAGGTTCGAGCCGGCGAAGTTGGCGTTGGTGACCGACGACTTGATCTGATCCTGGATGGCCTTGATTTCGGTCGCGATCTTCTGCTGGTCTTCCTGGCTGGCGCCGCGGGCGGTAACCAGCTTGGTCTTGATCAGGTCCACCTGATCCTTGACGTCGTTGATGGCGGTGTAGGCGGTGTCGACCTTGCCGGCGCCGAGGCCGAGCGAGTCCTGAACGGCCGAGAGCGCCTTGTTGTCCGACTTCATCGAGGTGGCGATCGACCAGTAAGCGGCGTTGTCGCTGGCGGTGGCGACACGGTAACCGGTCGAAATGCGGGACTGGGTGGTCTCGAGCTGCTTGTTGGTGTTGTTCAAGCTCTGCAGCGCGGTCAGCGCAGCGGAATTGGTCATGATACTGGACATGATACTCGTACCTTGGTTTTTACACGGATTTTTTTGACATACCGGCTTGTCCGGTATGACGGTGCGGCATCATGCCAATGATCGCTGAGACCCGATCACCCGCCATCTGGAGCGGACTATGCGGGCAACTTCCTACCAAACGGCTAAACTGGACGGTTAATCCAAAATAATTCGCGCGGGCTTTAGCAGGCGAAGCCTTAAGTGTCGTCCTCGAGCCCGGCGGGGCGGTCAGGTAAAGGATCGCACCAGGCTGCCGACCAGAAGGTTCCAGCCGTCGATCAGCACGAAAAACAGGATCTTGAACGGCAGGGAAACCACCGTCGGCGGCAGCATCATCATGCCCATCGCCATGGTCACGGTGGCGACGATGAGATCGATCACCAGGAACGGCAGCACGATCAGAAAACCGATCTCGAAGCCGCGCCTGATTTCCGAGATCATGAAGGCGGGCACCAGAATGCGCAGGTCCACGGTGTCACGCGAGACAGTCTGGCCGCGCTCGCGGGCGAGATCGGCAAAAAGATCGAAATCCTTGTCGCGCACATTGTGCAGCATGAAGCTGCGGAACGGATCCGAGATCTTCTCGAAGGCCTCGGCCTGGGTGATCTGGTTGTCCATCAGCGGCTTGACGCCGGTGTTCCAAGCCTGGTCGAAGGTCGGCGCCATGACATAGAAGGTCATGAACAGCGACAGCGAGATCAGGATCAGGTTGGCCGGCGTCGACTGCAGGCCGATGCCGGCGCGCAGAATCGAGAAGGCGATGACGAAGCGGGTGAAGCTCGTCACCATGATCA
>NZ_RZSR01001239.1:0-1422 GCF_004023265.1 Mesorhizobium sp. M1A.F.Ca.IN.020.06.1.1 | reverse complement strand
GATATGACTCACCGCGAGAACGCCAGGTTCCTCGCCGCCCCAGGGCGAAGTCACGAGGAGCTGGTCGCCGTAACCGTCGCGGCCCGGGATGCGTTTTGTTTTCGCACCGGCAGCCTTGGCATCGGTCTCGATCTTATCCGCCAGGCGATTTATCGCCGCGGCATCTGCCGTCGGTGTTTCGATCTCAACCCAGCTTCTAACTTCATTAAGCAGTGCCTGCGTCTCGAAGGGCGACTCGTCGAAGTGTGTACGGTTCATTTTCTGTCCTTATATTATCAAGGCAAACTGCAATGCGCTTCGGCGCGAGTAGCCAAAGGAGGCGGTCGAAATTTACTCGGTAGCAAGTGGGCCGATGCAGTGCGGGTTCCGTGGGATCTCACAGCATCGCGACTGGAAGGAGCGCGATAAACGCTGCGGGCACACATCAGTTCTCAAGAACCACCATGTCAGCCGATGACCAGCACAGGTTCACCCGTGCCCCCGACTGGGGCCTCGTCTCGGAGCGGTCTGACATCATCTTGGCCGTAATGTTCAGGCCGTTGTCGCACCGGATGGTTACGCGTGTCGTACCGCCGATGAACGAACTGCTTGCGACTTCCCCGCTTAGAGAATTGTCGTCTGCGACGGCCTCATCTATGCCGCAGATCCGTACTCTCTCGGGTCGGATCATGACTAGCATTTCCGCCCCCTCAGCGGGTATGCCGCCGGGAACGGCAATCGATCGGTCCCCGGCAATCAGCATTTGGCCACGCCCATCCATTCGTCCGCTGATTAGGTTCGATTCGCCGATAAACTCTGCCACGAAGCGACTGCGCGGCTGAAAATACAACTCGTCCGGCGTGCCAAGCTGGGCGATTTCGCCCATGCTCATCAGACAGATGCGGTCGGACATGTTGAGCGCCTCTTCCTGATCATGGGTGACGTAAATAAAGGTTGTTCCTAGGTCCTTATGGAGACGCTTGATCTCCCCCTGCATCTGTTCTCGCAGGTTCTTGTCCAGTGCTCCCAGCGGCTCATCCATCATGATAATGGCGGGCGAATAGACGATGCAGCGCGCGATGCCGACGCGCTGCTGCTGACCGCCTGATAACTGACGCGGCTTGCGATCCTCAAAGCCGCGCAAACCGACACGTTCGAGCGCCTCGGTCACCTTAACACGAATCGCCTTGGCAGCTTCACGGCGTGCACGCAGCGGATAGGCCACGTTTTCGAAGACGGTCATATGCGGCATCAGCGCATAATTCTGGAATACCATTCCGATCCCCCTGTCACGCGGAGGCATTCGGGTTATGTCGCGCCCATCCAACAGAATGGCGCCAGTCGTTGGTCCAGTTGCACCTGCAATCAGGTTGAGGAGCGTGGTCTTCCCCGATCCTGACGGACCAAGCAGGGTCAAGAATTCTCCCTTCTGCACGCTTAGAT
>NZ_RZSR01001238.1:0-1422 GCF_004023265.1 Mesorhizobium sp. M1A.F.Ca.IN.020.06.1.1 | reverse complement strand
GTCATGCAGGCCCCTCTGCACGAAGACGCGCGTGCCGTTGGAGCAGATCTGGCCGGTCGAATAGAAATTCCCGAGCATGGCGCCGCCGATGGCATTTTCGAGATCGGCATCGTCGAAGACGATCAGCGGCGACTTGCCGCCGAGCTCCATCGTGGCGTGCTTCATCTTCGAGCCGGCAAGCGACAGCACCTTGCGGCCGGTCGGTACCGAGCCGGTCACCGAAACCTTTGCCACGACATCATGGCCGACGAGGCCGGCGCCGACGTCGCCATAGCCCTGCACGACGTTGAACAGTCCGTCGGGCAGCCCGGCCTCGCTGTAGATCTCGGCCAGCGCCAGGGCCGAAAGCGGCGTGTTCTCCGACGGTTTGAACACCATGGCGTTGCCCATGGCTAAAGCCGGCGCAGATTTCCAGCCGGCGATCTGGATCGGATAGTTCCAGGCGCCGATGCCGACGCACACGCCGAGCGGCTCGCGCCTTGTATAGGCAAACGGCCCGCCGAGATCGATCATCTCGCCGTTGAAGGCGGCGACCGCGCCGGCGAAATATTCCAGGCAATCGGCGGCCGAAGGCGCGTCCGCTACCAGCGTCTCCTGGATCGCCTTGCCGGTGTCCAGCGTCTCGATGCGGGCGAGATCGGCATTGCGCGCTCGCAGAATGTCGGCAGCACGGCGCAGGATGCGGCCGCGCTCGACAGGCTTCAGCCGCGCCCAGGCCGGTTGCGCCGCGCGCGCGGCTTCGATCGCCAACTCCAGCACGTTCGGCGTCGCCGAATGCAGTGTGGCGATGGTCTCGCCGGTTCCCGGATAGATCACCGGCAACGGCGCGCCGCCGTCGTCCTCGATATAGCGGCCGTTGACGTAATGCGATGCCGTGGGCTGGGCGCGCATGGTCTTCTCCGTTCGTTATTGCTGGGCGGGGAGGGCGCCCGCCGGATCATGCGCTATCTGTCGGCCACCTGCCAGCGCGGATTGATCCAGGGTTCCTGGTTGGAAGGCGCCAGCGGCGTGCGGCCAAGGATGTGGTCGGACGCCTTCTCGCCTGTCATGATCGAAGGCGCGTTGAGATTGCCGTTGGTCACCCGTGGAAAGATCGAGGAGTCGGCGACGCGCAGGCCCTCGACGCCGATGACCCGGCATTCCGGATCGACGACGGCGGTCAGATCGTCGGCGCGGCCCATCCTGCAGGTGCCGCAGGGATGGTAGGCGCTCTCGGCGTGCTCGCGGATGAATGCGTCGAGCTCGTCGTCGGTCTGCACATGGCTGCCCGGCGAAATCTCCTTGCCACGGAAGCCGTCGAAGGCCTTCTGGCCGAAAATCTCGCGCGTCAGACGGATGCAGTGGCGGAACTCGCTCCAGTCGTCCGGATGCGACATGTAGTTGAAGCGGATCACCGGCTTCGCCTTCGGGTCGGGGGAGCGC
>NZ_RZSR01001237.1:0-1423 GCF_004023265.1 Mesorhizobium sp. M1A.F.Ca.IN.020.06.1.1 | reverse complement strand
CCTCGGCGCCGACCATGCCGTCGGCGTCGCCGGCATGCGGCGTCCAGTCGATCGCGGTGAAAGCGACGTCGGGACCGGCGGCAACCGCCTCCGGCTCGACGATTTCCTCCGACGCCTCGTCCTCGATGTCGAGATCGGGCGGCAAATCATCGGCGGCGCCGAGGGGGCTGTGTTTATGGGCAGGACTCATTCCACCATGCCTGTCACATCGGGCGTCTGCCATGCAAGATGCTGGCCGCCGTCGAGCGCGATCATCTGGCCGGTGACGGAGCGCGCTTTCCAAAGATAGCGGATGGTGGCGCCGAATTCCGGCAATTGCGGGCCGCGCTTCAGAATCAGCCCTTCGACCTGCCTGCCGAAATCATCGTCGTCCTGGCGCTTGTTCTTCAGTGTCGGGCCGGGGCCGATGGCGTTGACGCGAATGCGCGGCCCCAGCGCCTGTGCCAGCATCTGGGTCTGCGTCCAAAGGGCCGATTTCGCCAGCGCGTAAGAGAAATAGCGCGGCGTCGGCCGCCAGACACGCTGGTCGATGACGTTGACGATCAGTCCCTCCGCGCCTTCCGGCAAGGCGCGAGCAAAGTTCTGCGCCAGCAGCGCCGGCGTCTTCAGATGAATGGCGAAGTGGCGGTCCCAGGCCTGCCAGTCGAAATCCTCGACACGGTCGTCGACGAACAAGGAGGCGTTGTTGACGAGCAGCGTGACCGGGCCAAGGGCAGCTTCGGAGCGGCCGACGAGATCGCCGACGGCTTTCATATCGGTGAGGTCGGCGACGAGCACGGCGGCACGGCCGCCCTGGTTCCTGATGCGGCTGGCCAGCGCCTCGGCCTCGGCTCCGGAACGATTGGCATGGATGGCCACGGCAAAGCCGTGCGCGGCAAGGTCCTCGACGATCGCCTTGCCGATCCTTTTCGCTCCACCCGTCACCAGCACCACGCCAAAGGCTTCTTTCATGTCGTCAATCCTCTATCGGCTTCACGATTCCGGGCAGCCGGCACAATATGACGGGCCAAGCGTTAAATGCCATTTCTACCTGGGGCAGGAATGTGGCGAAGCGGCCCGTACGCACGCTGCCGACCCGGATTGCGGAAGCTTCATAATGCAATATATGTCCCCGAATCCCTTGAACCAAGCGGTGTGCAGCGCAACATGACTAGCGTGCTGACATTCGCTGTTGCGAAGATGCAACGTCACCTTTTGGCCTCATTCGCGCCAGGGAATTACCCAAGTTCAGGTTCGCTTCAGCCGTATTTCAGCACGACATTTGGAACCGTTGAACGCCAGGCCCGTTTATCCCCCCGGACGGGCCGGGGGCATTCATGAACATAAAAAGCCTCGTGTCTTGTGGCTTAAGGAGTAAACAACAATGCAAGCTAATCTCAAGTTTGCGCGGCCGCTGGCGGTTGCGCTCGGGCTCTTCGCCCTC
>NZ_RZSR01001236.1:0-1424 GCF_004023265.1 Mesorhizobium sp. M1A.F.Ca.IN.020.06.1.1 | reverse complement strand
GTTCTCGACATCGTCCGCAAAGAGGAAGTCTGCCGGCGGCTGATGAGCGCGCCCGGCGTCGGGCCGATCACGGCGCTCACCTTCCGCGCCACGATCGACCGGCCGGAGCGGTTCGGCTCCTCGCGGGCAGTGGGAGCGCATCTGGGGCTGACGCCAGCGCGATACCAGTCCGGCGAGACCGACATCCAGGGCAAGGTCAGCCGCTGCGGCGACGAACTCGCCCGCACCGCCCTCTACGAGGCGGCGCATTCGCTGCTCGTGCGCTCGAAGAAATGGTCGAGCTTGCGCGCCTGGGGCATGAACATCGCCAGACGCCGCGGCATGGCGCGTGCCCGCGTGGCGGTGGCCCGCAAACTGGCCGTCATCCTGCACCGCATGTGGGCCGACGCGACCGAATTCCGCTTTGGAAAGGAGCCTGCCGCACTGGCGGCGTGACCCGAGACAGATCAAAGGAGCCAAGGGAACACGCAAAGCTTTCGCCCGAAGGGGCGATGCCCGGATCGTTCCGTTGGGACGATGGGCGAGGCGATCTCGTTAAGAGTCCCGAATCTGCCGAACCAAGGTTCGCAAGGTCGTGAAACAGATTGAGACGCCTCGCTCTCCTGACCCCATCATGCGGCGGCCCAAGCGCCGACCGCGAAGAGAAGCGAGTGACCCACGGAACGGTCCGAGAAAAGAGCGCAGGAGCACCTTGACCTCAACGACCCCAATCAGAGAGGACTCTGAGATCGTCCAAGGTGGCCGCGGGAGATTTCCAACCTGTCGGTCGCCGCTGTCTTTTTTGGACGACCCAACCGAGCCGCGCATGGTCCAGCACGGGGTGACGGATGGACGGCCAGGGAAGCGGTGGTAAGCGCTACAAGGGGGCGTGCATGTATCTTACGCAGGACCAACTTCAAGCCATTGCCGATGCGCTGGCGGACACGTCCGAAGGACTGACCGGGTCCGAAATTGCGTTCCTGCTGCAGTCTTGCAGGATCAAAGACACCGACGCTTCCATGACGAAGAGGCATCGTCTCTACAATGCCTTCGCGCATGAGCAAAATCAGAGGAAGGATCGAACGCCGATCCTCGCCTTTATTCGAAAGGCGATGAAGCCGACCCGGTTCGCCCGCGAGCCCCACCGTTTCGAGCCGATGAGGGCAAATCTGAACCGTGCACTCGCGTTTGCCGGCATGTCAGTCGACGCGTCCGGAAAACTCCTTTCGGCTGTTCAGGTGGGAACGCTCGGCGAAGCAGAGAGGAGAGCGCGTGAGCTGCGTGAAGATCTCCTTTCTCGTGGTGTTCACCCGGACGTGCTCATTTTCTGCAAAGAGGAGTTGCTGCACGACAACTACTTTCACGCGGTGCTGGAGGCCGTCAAAAGCGTCGCCGACAAGGTTCGAAAGCGGACGGGGCTGGTCGACGACGGCGCGGCCCTGGTC
>NZ_RZSR01001235.1:0-1424 GCF_004023265.1 Mesorhizobium sp. M1A.F.Ca.IN.020.06.1.1 | reverse complement strand
CCGTTCTTCACCACCGATTCGGCCGCAGCGCTGCGCGCCGCCGAGATCGGCGCCGACGCGCTGTTCAAGGGCACGCAGGTCGATGGCGTCTATTCGGCCGACCCGAAGGAGGATCCGGAGGCGGTGCGCTTCGACCGCATAAGTCATGCCGAAGTCATCAAACGCGGGCTTACGATCATGGATACGGCCGCGATTGCACTTGCGCGTGAAAACAACATTCCGATAATCGTCTATTCGATCCACGAAAAAGGTGGTTTCGGCGAAATTCTAAGAGGCGGCGGCCGTTGCACCATCGTCGCGGACAATTGACTGGGGCCGAAGACGGCTGAATGATCGCCGGTCCGGTCGAGATTAGAAGACAAGCATTGAACCCGGCGAACGGGTCGAGGAGATGATCATGAGTGGCGAGTACGACGATCTCAAGCGGCGCATGGACGGGGCGATCGCGGCCTTCAAGCACGATCTCGCTTCGCTGCGCACCGGCCGCGCTTCCAGCAACCTGCTCGACGCCGTGCAGGTCCATGCCTATGGCACGACGATGCCCATCAATCAGGTGGCCAACGTCACGGTTCCGGAGCCGCGGATGATTTCGGTATCGGTTTGGGACAAATCGATGGTGAGCGCCGTCGACCGCGCTATCCGCGAGGCCAATCTTGGCTTCAATCCGATCGTCGACGGCACCAATCTGAGGATTGCTTTGCCCGAACTCAACGAGCAGCGCCGCAAGGAACTGGTCAAGATCTCGCACGGCTATGCGGAGAACGCCCGCGTCGCGGTTCGCCATGTCCGTCGCGACGGCATGGATTTCCTCAAAAAGGCGGAAAAGGACGGCACGATCAGCGAAGACGATCATCGCAAGCGCTCCGACCAGGTTCAGAAGCTGACCGATGAGATGATCAGCACCATCGATCACCTGCTTTCCGATAAGGAAGCTGAAATCATGCAGGTTTAGGGTCGGTTTCTCACCGGCTCGAAAGCGAGACCATGACAACCCCCGCGCATGTCGCGATCATCATGGACGGAAACGGACGCTGGGCCAAGGCGCGCGGCATGCCGAGGCTCGCCGGCCACCGCGCCGGCGTCGAAGCCTTGCGCAAGACGGTGCGCGCCGCGCCAGAGCTCGGCATCTCCTATCTGACGGTCTACGCCTTCTCCTCTGAAAACTGGTCGCGGCCGAAGTCCGAGGTCAGCGACCTGATGGGCCTCCTGAAGCTCTTCATCCGCCGGGATCTCGCCGAGCTGCATCAAAACGGCGTGCGGGTGAGGGTGATCGGCGACAGGGAGGGGCTGCAGCCGGACATCAGAGGCCTGCTGCAGGAGGCCGAATCGCTGACCGCAGGCAATGAGGCGCTGACCCTGGTCATCGCCTTCAACTATGGTGGGCGCGATGAGATCGTGCGCACCGCGCGCAAGCTCGCCGATGC
>NZ_RZSR01001234.1:0-1427 GCF_004023265.1 Mesorhizobium sp. M1A.F.Ca.IN.020.06.1.1 | reverse complement strand
CTGCCGAACGATCGACGGCCCTGCTCGCGACGGCAAACACAATCCGCGCCAAGGCAATCCCAATGAGCCCGGCCGCCGCTTTCACGAGCGCATCCTGGAGCCGGGCATGCCGGCCGGGATCGACCGCCTGCAGCAATTCCAATAGGCCGGCCGCGGCGCAGACAAACAGCATTGCGTGCATCAGGCGGGCGCGGAATCCGAAGGCCAAGGCAAGGCCGAACAGGGCATAGGCCAGTGCGCGTTCCATGTTCGCCTCACCGAGATGCGGGCGCATTTGGACGGGTGAGAGGGTGGCAAACGTGATGGCCGCCAGCAGCACGAGGGCGGTAAGACGGGAGATCGAGGTCATTCCCCGCTCATACAAGCGGCAAGCCGGCATAACAATACAGGGCGCTACGCGGCACACGCAAACCGCCAGCGAAAGCTGTCCGGCCGGCCCTGCGCACCGTCTCAGTTCAGCGTTTCATGGAAAAGGTGAACTGCCCTGTCTCTCTGGACCGACGCAATTCCGGCCGGAGAATGCGCCTCCTTTCCAGCCCGCTCACCCCAGCAGATTGCGCGCCGCGCGCATGAAGATCTTCGAACCGATCGGGATCAGGTCGTCCGGGAAATCGTAGTCGGGATTGTGCAGCGCCGGGTAGCGCTCGCCGGCGCCGAGGAAGAACATCGCCGACTTGGCGCTGTGGCCGAAGATGCCGAAATCCTCCGAGGCGCGCATCGGCAAGGCTTCCTCGCCGCGCGACACGCCTTCCTCGTCGAGCGCGCGCTCGAGATGCTGCACAGCGTCCGGCGCGTTGACGCTGGCCACGAAAATCTCGTGATAGTCGTGGCGGACGGAAAGGCCGTGTTGGGCGGCGATTCTTGCCGCCAGCGCCTCCGCCGCTGCAACCAACTCCGCCATGCGCTCGTCGCGGCGGGTGCGCAGGGTCGCCCACACCTCGGCGTAGCCGGGCGCAATGCCGAACACCGCTTCGCCCATCGAGCAATGGGTGACGGTGACCATAGCGAAATCGTCGTCGGCAAAGGTGCCGCGCCCGAGCGCCGGCAATTGAGGCATCAACTCACTGACCGCCAGCATCGGCGAGCTGCCGGTCTCGGGCATGGAGGAATGCGCGGTCTTGCCTTCGAGCACGATCCGCATGCCGCGCGAGGCGCAGTTCACGACGCCGGGTTTGAGCCGCACTTCGCCGAACGGCACGCCCGGCAGATTGTGCAGCGAGAAGGCGAAGTCAGGGTGGATCTCGGAAAAGCGCGGATCGGCGACGACGCGCGCCGCGCCATTGCCGGTCTCTTCCGCCGGCTGAAACATCAGCACCACGCGGCCACGCGCCGGCCTCTGGCGCCCGAACTGGCGGCCGAGCGCAGCCAGGATCGCTGTGTGCCCGTCATGGCCGCACATATGCGACTTGCCCGGCACCTGCGAGGCA
>NZ_RZSR01001233.1:0-1429 GCF_004023265.1 Mesorhizobium sp. M1A.F.Ca.IN.020.06.1.1 | reverse complement strand
GCAATGGATTGAATCGGAGCTGAAAACCGCCTTCGACCGCGGCGACTTCAACCTCCACTACCAGCCGCAATTCGACCTGCAGGGCGGCCGTGTCGTCGGCTATGAAGCGCTGATCCGGTGGAAGCATCCGGAACGCGGCATGATCCCGCCGATGGAATTCATTCCGATCGCCGAGGAAACCGGCATGATCAACCCGATCGGCGAATGGGTGCTGCGCAAGGCTTGCAGCGACGCCCAGTACCTGCCGGAGGATTGCTTCGTCGCCGTCAACATCTCGCCGGTCCAGTTCATGACCAGGGACTTCGTCGGCATCGTGCGCCAGACCATGGCATCGACCGGCATCAAGCCGTCGCGGCTGGAACTCGAAGTCACCGAAACGGCGATGATGCAGGACCGCGACCGCGCGGCCGTCATCCTGCGGCAACTCGCCGAGATGGGCATCTCGGTCGCCGTCGACGATTTCGGCACCGGCTATTCCAACTTGAGCTATCTGATCGACTTCTCGTTCGGCAAGCTGAAGATCGACCGCTCCTTCGTCAGCCGCATCGATACCGATTCCAGCTCGGGCGCTGTCGTCTCGACCATCGTCGGGCTATCGCGGGCGCTCGGCGTCGGCATCATCGCCGAAGGCGTCGAGACCGAGAACCAGGCGACGCTGCTGAGAGCCGCCGGTTGCGAGGTCGTGCAGGGCTATCTGTTCGGCCGCCCCGCGCCGCTCGAGATCGAGCTCGGCGCGTTGCGCCCTGTTCATGCCAGGCGCGAGCCGGCACGCCTCGTCAGCCTGCAGTAGGGCGCTGCATTCTTTTCCTGGAGCAATCACGGGGACGGAAAACCGTCTCACGCGCTTTTCCTGGAGTTGCTTTTAACGCCGCGCCGAAAACACCTTGAACATGCCATCGCGCGCAACCTCGGCGTGACTGGAGAAGGCTCCCGCCAGCACCTGTTGATAGGGCAACTGCCGGTTCGCCACCACGAACAGGCGTCCGCCTGGTTTCAGTGCCTTTGATGCCGCGCGGATCATGCCAGCGCCGATGCCCGGGTCGGCAGCCCTGCCGCTGTGGAAGGGCGGGTTCATGACGATCGCGTCGTAACCTCGCTCGACCGTTTCGGTCAGCAGATCGGTCCAGAAGAAGCGCGGCTCGACAGCGGTTGCGGGGATATTGACCCTTGCCGCCTCCAGGGCCTCGAAATCCGCTTCGTAGAGGTCGAGACCGGACAGCCCTGTCGAGCGTTCCATCACTTCGGCCGCCAGATAGCCCCAGCCGGCACAGAAATCGGCGACATTGCCCGCAAGCCCCTGCGGCAGGCTGTCCAGCAGAAGCTTCGATCCTGCGTCGACCCGATCGAAGGAGAACATGCCGGGCGCGGTGCGGAAGCGGCCTTCGACGACCAGATCGGGGTTGGCGGCGCGAAGCGCCCGGGCCGCATC
>NZ_RZSR01001232.1:0-1429 GCF_004023265.1 Mesorhizobium sp. M1A.F.Ca.IN.020.06.1.1 | reverse complement strand
GATCCTCGAGGACGCCGGCAAGCTCTAAGGGACTATCCTCCCAGCGGCGTCGGTCTTCGCGACCGGCGCCGCTTTGACCGAGGCGGCCGCCCCATCGCCGGCCGTGCAAACAATTTTGGGACTTTGCATGACGGCCAAGCGGCTTTCCGCGCCAACGCTTCTTCTGCTGCCGGCCGTGCTCGTTCTGGCGGCCGTGGTGGTCGTGCCGCTCTGCCTGTCATTCTATTCAAGCTTCACGCCGTTCAGGCTGACACGGCCGGAAACCTTCTTCACCTTCATCGGCCTGCGCAACTATCGCAACATTCTGTCCGACGCGAATTTCTGGTGGGCCTTCGGCCGCACCGTGCTCCTGCTCACCATCGCGCTCAATCTCGAAATGCTGCTCGGTCTCGGCCTCGCGCTGCTGGTCGAGAAGGCTAGCCGCGGCCAGCGGTTGCTGCGTACCATCATGATGTTCCCGATGATGTTTTCGCCGATCCTGGTCGGCTTCCAGTTCAAGTTCATGTTCAACGACAATATCGGCTTGGTGAACAACGCGCTGCAGTCGCTAGGCATCACGCGGGACGCCATTCCCTGGCTGATCGAAGGCCATCTCGCCTTCATCGCCATTTCAGTCGCGGAGATCTGGTCGTCGACCTCGATCTTCGCGGATCCTGATCCTCGCCGGCCTGCTCGCCATGCCGAAGGAGCCGGTCGAAGCGGCGCGCGTCGACGGCTGCACGCCGTGGCAAACCTTCCGCTATGTGACCTGGCCCTTCATCATGCCCTTCGCCTATATCGCCATGACCATCCGCTCGCTCGACGTTGCGCGCGCCTACGACATCGTCAAGATCATGACCGATGGCGGCCCAGCCGGCCGCACGGAACTGTTGTGGACGCTGGTCGCGCGCACCGCCTACAGTGACGCGCGCATGGGCGTGGCCAATGCGATGGCCTATTTTTCGATCCTGCTGTCGATCGTCTTCACCGTCTATTTCTTTAAGAAGCTCGCCGCGGCACGGACCCAGATCGGCGCGGAGTGGTGAGGATGGACGCCAACGCATCCGCCCGCCTGAAGCGCCGCGCCGGCGCCGTCGCCCACCGCGTCGGCCTGTTCCTCGCCATGCTTTTGATCTGCCTGCCCGGCATCTGGATCGTGCTGTCCTCGCTGCGGCCGACGGTCGAGATCCTGGCCAAGCCGCCGGTCTGGATCCCGCAGCAGGTCTCGCTCGATGCCTACGTCGCCATGTTCAGCGGTGTCGGCAAGGGCGGCATTCCCGTCTTCGACTATTTCCGCAATTCCCTGATCATCTCGGTGACGTCGACCGTCATTGCCATCGCCATCGGTATGGCCGGTGGCTACGCCTTCGCTCGCCACCGGTTTCGTGGCAAGTCGGCGATGTTCCTCGGCCTTATGCTGACCCGCACCGTGCCCGGCATCGCGCTGTCG
>NZ_RZSR01000123.1:0-9236 GCF_004023265.1 Mesorhizobium sp. M1A.F.Ca.IN.020.06.1.1 | reverse complement strand
AGGGTCTCGCGGTCATTTCCATGCCTGGCGATCAGCTCGCGGACCTGAGGGATCGAGAGTCCGAACTTGCTGGCGAAGTAGCCGACCTCATACTCCTGATCCCCCGACACACGGTCGCGATCGCGCGAATCGCGTTTGCTTTTGTCGTCCGCCATGGTTCTCCTCCTCTCTCCGGACTAAAAGGAAAGACTGACGAGGCGAGAATGTTCCTTCTATCCGCTTTCGGCGCTGCGCAGCAGCATCGACAAGTGCTCTCGATGCATCGGGGCGTCCAATCGCGTCGCCAAGCAGTTGCTGAAGTTTTGTTCACGACATCGTGAATTGGACCTACAGGCAGCGATCCCTTTGGGGTGTAGCCGTCAGGTGGCAACATGAAGCCCGTCGCGTACGCTCGTTGGCTGCGACCGGCTTTTAGCGCTTAAAGTCCTGGTGTCAGCGGCGAAAGGCGGCGCTGCAGACTTGCCCGTGCCCAAACGGGGCCAAAGGCCCGGCCTGCCAGCTATGGTCCCCGACGCCGCAGTCCGGCACCCTGAGAGCTGTCTGCTCGGCTTTTTATTAGCTAAGCCTTAGAAATGTTAATGTCAGTCGCTGCAAAGGGGCACATAATCTATATCTGCCCCGGCCCGTGACGGGGTAAGAGGCCCGGCCTGTTCCGCTCAAGTCGTCCCCCGACTCCCCCGCACGCAGGCCGGGTCGCCCTGTCCTAAGCCGAGCCCAGCGCCGTCTCTCCGATTTCTCTGTCCCGAACGGGAACATCCGGACCGGTAAGCGGTTGGGCCCCCCGCGGCACGGTTCGTTGTCCCAGTTCTATCGAGCCGTCTGATAAGCAAGCAGCGTAGCCCACTCGACCTCCCCTCGCGAGCGGGCTCTTCCATTTGTGGCGGTCTGGATGACCGTAACGGCTGGACGCAGCAAGAACTGATCGAGGGGCGAATGTCTATCACCGACGGCTGTCTTGACTCCCTTCGCCATCAGGTTTTCGGAGAACTTGAGAAGGCGTTTGAGCGACCCGGGCCCGTCTTCGGAGGAATGGCGAGAGGGTCCGCGGCTAGTGAAGCCTGCCCTTGGCAGGTTTGGCCGCCGACCCGCTGAAGATTTCTTTAAGTGCTTCCTCCAGCTCCAGCCCGAGCCGGAGCACGGGCTCAGGAATAGAGATCAGCTGCGTCTTCGCCGAAAACACCGAGCCGGCTTGTGAACCGGTCGGCTTCGACAGCAGTCGCGAAAGGTGTTTTCGCCGGAAGGCGTGAACTTCTTCCAATAGGCTTAAGAATCTCAGGGCGTCCGCCGTCGGCAAGTTTTGGCTCCTCAATCGGGCAATCCGCTCGCGCTGACGCGCAATGTGCCACTCGCCGTGTCGAACGAGCCGCTGCAACATGCTGATATGATCGTGGAGAAGCATCGCGCATAACGTCAGGGTACCGATGTCGTTCCAGAGGCGGCCCGGCAATCGCCCTTAAACACCACGGGTCCCATTTCGGGACACCAAATTCGCCGGGACCGGGCTCGCATACCAAGCCATTGCCGGTTGATCCCGGTAAGCTCGTCGGGCTTGAGGTTGTTGTTGGGGGCCTCGCCCGGCGAGTTGGGAAGTTAGGAAGGGATTGGATCTCGTGAGGCGTCCAGATCGGTCTCGCTCAGAAGCGGAACGGGTCGATCATTACGCCGTTACGACTGATGACGCTTGCTGACGACATTGAGATGGTGCGGGGACACGTTAGTCTAGGCAGACGACACATCGCCCAGCAGCGCGAGCGCGTAGCCGTGTTAGAACGCCTCGAATTGCCTACTGACAAGGCGCTCGAACTGCTCGATCTTTTCGAACGCATGCAGGACCTTCACGAAGTGCATCTGTCCAGGCTGTTGGCAAGAGCGGAGGATAGGAAAGCGGCGAAGATGCCGCCGCACATTTGTTGACCTCTCTGGGTACCACTGAAAGAACCGTTCCGCTCGGAGGTTCCCTCGTTCGGAGATCAGAAACCGCGCAGGACTGTAGCGAGACCGGTATGTGCAACGACTACGAGCAGCATGTCGCTTGGGCAGAGTACTGCCGACTGATGGAGTCGCTGGCTCTAAAGATCCCAATCCATCAGACCGAGCTCGATCTGCCGCAGGCTGACGACATCCGCGTCAACGACCCGGCTCCGATAATGCGCGTTGCCGGCGATGCAATCGAGCTGGCCTCGATGACATTCGGCTTTCCGCCGGCCGGTCCCAAAGGCGGGCCGGTTTTCAATTTCCGCTCCGAGGGCCGACAGTTTGGCAACAGCAAGCGCTGCCTGGTTCCCGCTTCCGCATTCTTCGAATTCACGGGAACGAAATATCCGAAAGCGAGACACCGCTTCACCCTGAACGGCGGGCCGTTCATGGCAATTGCGGGGCTTTGGCGGGAGGCGGCCGGCAACAAGCCGCCCAGCTTCACGATGCTGACGACAGATCCTGGGCCGGACGTCGCACTGTATCACAATCGTCAGGTCGTGATTCTTCAGCCGGAGAACTGGTCCGCCTGGCTCAACCTGACAAGGCCCGAACGTGAGCTGCTGCTGCCGCTTCCAGCCGGGTCGCTCGCGGTCGAGACGGTGAGGCCGGAGAGCTATTAGTTCAGATCGCCCGAGGGTTCGCGGACATGCCCGGGAGCCTCGCGCCTCTTCTCACGCAAGTGCCTGCACTGTTCGAGCGCGACCTTGAATGCCGCGGCAGCGAGATCGCATTTGTGCTTAGATGGGCCGTTGCTCTGGATCACAATTTCGGCCTGTCTGATTGTCAGACCGTGCCTGCCCGCAAACTCGTCTAGGTCGTAGTCTTCCTTCCAACACGACCGCTTCAAACCTTGCATTGTCGCTCCCATGATATCGAAAGGTGACGAGGCAACGCGAGACCGCTGATTAGGTTTCAGATTGGCGAAAAAAGGTGCCCGGCGCGTCTGACCTGTAATCCTTGCCGCTCTACAGGTAGCGTTCCCCTTCGCCGCGGTGCTCGAAACAAAACCAGTGCGACGGCTGTCTCGGGCGAGCAAACCCCCAGCCGGCATCTTTCTCGCAGCCCTGGTGCTCGCAGACATGACCGAGAGGACCTCGCTCGTGTGTCTGGACAGCCTCGCCGGGGCGTGTCGGCTCATCGCTCATTCGCCGGATCCTGTTCGAAATACTCGAGGATGATGATGTAACCGGATTCGACCCAGACCTTCAGGTCGTCGGGGAATTCACGGTTGGTGATTTCACGTTCCGGCTGCCAAATGACATTGACCACACGGCCCCCATTTTCTGCGGCCTCGTTGAGTTTCATGTGCAGCACCTTCGCGTCGTCGGGACAGGTCTCGATCGAATAGCGAGTTGGCATGGCATTCTGCTCTGTGTGACTTGGGAGACATACCTAAAAGATTCCACAGGCGGTCTTGACGATCAAGGAAAATGTTCCTCATTTGTTCCCATGCCAGAGACCTACGGCCCAAAGCGACGGGACTTTCCGCTGTCGAGCCTGAACGACACCATGCGCCTGGTGCGCGTGCGGTGCCGCTGTTGCAAGCGGCAGCACAACTACCATCCGTCGGATCTGATCCAGATCTTCGGCGATGTCGACGTCGACTCGCTCGCCTACCGCATGAAATGCGAGAACGGCGTCGACCACGGTATGCTCGATGTCGAGGCCTTCGTCCCGACCGGCCGCGAAGGCGTCGGCTTGCGCATCCGGCGCCTGGTGGCGATTAAGATCAACCGGTGCCGGTTTGGAAGGAGGAAGGTCCGAATTGACGAACGACCAATTCGAACGCGCGCTTGAGGCTCTGCTCGCGGCCGACCCCGGGCCGGTGTCGATCAAGGCCGGCGTAGCCGCGCTGCGCGCGATCGGGAGCGAGGAGCCGGATGGCGAGCTGCAGTCGCTGGTCGGAACGTTCGCGGCCGAGCGCCGCAGGGCGATACGCTTTGACCTCTGAAGCCAGCAGGGCGACGACCGTCATCGGCCTGACCCTGAGTTTCAGGTGGGATATCAGGTGGGAGGTAAAATCGAGAGGAAGCTAACTGATTGTTTTTTCTGGTCGGAGTGGCAGGATTTGAACCTGCGACCCCATCGTCCCGAACGATGTGCGCTACCAGACTGCGCTACACTCCGTGACCAGACGGCGGGCTTATAGCCGCCACTTTCCGATCCTGCAAGCGTCAATGGCTGCACTTGTGTCGCATTTCTCGGCTTTCACCCAGCTTGCCCGGATGGCATGCGATTTAGCCGTCGGATAAAGACCGGCTTAAAGGCTTTCGTGATAAGCCGCGCCCTTTACAGATCGGCATTCCGGCTCTCTGGAGTTTCGACCATTGACCTTCACGATTGTTGGCGAAGCCCGGTCCAACAGCTTCGAATTCGAGACCTCGGCGCTGATCAAGGCGTCGGGCTTTCGCGAATATGATGCGCGCTGGTGGGTCGGCCATCCCGGCTCGACCAAGGCGCCGGAGCTCAATTTGATCGGCGTCCAGGCGCTCGGCATGGGTCTGGGCACGCTGATCCGGCGCTTGGGCGTTGGGCCGGATATCGTCACCGGCCATGATTTCCGCTCCTATTCGCTGTCGATCAAGCTGGCGCTGGTCTCCGGCCTGATGGCGGCGGGCGCCCGGGTGAAGGATATCGGCCTGGCTTTGTCCCCCATGGCCTATTTCGCGCAGTTCGCGCTCGATACACCCTCGGTCGCCATGGTCACCGCCTCGCATAACGAGAATGGCTGGACCGGCGTCAAGATGGGGGCGGCGCGGCCGCTCACCTTCGGTCCGGAAGAGATGGGCGCGTTGAAGAAGATCGTGCTCGAAGCCGACTTCGACCTCCGCGGCGACGGTGCCTACGAGTTCATGTCCGGTTTCCGGGAGCTCTATGTCGATGATCTTACCAAGGGCAAACACATCTCGAGAAAGCTCAAGGTCGTTTGCGCCTGCGGCAACGGCACGGCTGGCGCCTTCGCGCCGGAAGCGCTGGCGCGTGTCGGCTGCGAGGTGATCCCGCTCGACGTCGAGCTCGACCATGCGTTCCCGCGCTACAATCCCAATCCCGAGGACATGCAGATGCTGCGTGCCATCAGCGAGAAGGTGCTGGAGACGGGCGCAGATGTCGGACTGGGCTTCGATGGCGACGGCGACCGCTGCGGCGTCGTCGACAACGAGGGGAACGAGATCTTCGCCGACAAGGTCGGGCTTATGCTCGCGCGCGATATTTCATCGTTCCATCCGGGCTCGGCCTTCGTCGTCGACGTCAAGTCGACGGGGCTTTTTGCCACCGATCATGTGCTCAGGGCGAACGGCGCCACAACTGACTATTGGAAGACCGGCCATTCCTATATCAAGCGCCGCGTTGCCGGGCTGGGTGCCGTCGCCGGCTTCGAGAAATCCGGGCATTTCTTCTTCAACCCGCCTATCGGCCGCGGCTATGACGACGGGCTGATCACCGCGATCGTCGTCTGCCAGATGCTCGACCGCAATCCGCGGAGCTCGATGGCCGATCTCTGCCGCGCGTTGCCGCTGACCTACGGTACGCCGACCATGTCATCGCAATGCCCCGACGAGGTGAAGTACGGCGTGGTCGACCGCGTCGTGGCGGATTTTCAGACGATGCACCGCGAAGGTGCTGACTTTGCCGGCCAGAAGATCGTAACGCTCATCACCGTCAACGGTGTGCGCGTCGTTGCGGAGGACGGCACCTGGGGCCTTGTGCGCGCCTCCTCGAACAAGCCCGAGCTTGTCGTGGTGGTGGAGAGCCCGGTATCGTCCGAGCGGCGCCGGCAGATGTTCGAAGCCGTCGACGCCGTGCTGCGCCGCAGTCCCGAAGTCGGCGCCTACAACCAGACCTTCTGACAGGGCAGCCATGAGCCAGCGCATCGTCAGTTTCGTCATGAGCGGCGGCGTCGGCTCGCGGTTATGGCCCCTGTCGCGCGAGGACAATCCCAAGCAATTCCACGACCTTTCCGGCGACGGTTCGATGCTGGCCAAGACCTTGCGCCGGCTGGCCGCGCGGCCTGAAGGGCAGACGCCGATCTTTCTCATCGCATCGGAGCGCCATGCCGACCGCGTCCATGCCGATCTTGCCGGCATTGATCTCGCCGGCGGCGGCCCATTGTTCGAGCCCACGGGGCGCAACACCGCCGCTGCCGTGGCGCTTGCCAGCCTGCGCACCCTCTCCGAATTTGGCGATGAGCTTGTTCTCGTGGTGCCCTCCGACCACGAAATCTCCACCGCGCGGCAGTTCTGGCGGAGCGTTGAAGCGGGTGCTGCGGCGGCGAGAACCGGTCGCTTGGTGGTGTTCGGGATTAAGCCGACGCAGCCCGAAATCGGCTATGGCTATATCGAGGTCGCGGCCGATCGCGACGGCGTGTTCGACGTCTCGCGCTTCGTCGAGAAGCCCGACCTCGCCACCGCGCGGGCTTATCTCGACGCCGGCAGCTTCTATTGGAATACCGGCATTTTCCTGTTTCGCGCCGGCGCCATGCGAGATGCCTTCGCCGCCTTCGAGCCCAGGATCTGGCAGGCGACGGAAGCCGCTTATCACGCGGCGACCAACGATCTTTCCGGGCTCTACATGCCGCTGGAACTTTACTCGGCGATCCCGTCGACCTCGATCGACTACGCTATCATGGAGCGGGCCAAGGACATCGCCATGGTGGCGGCCGGATTCCGCTGGAACGATCTCGGTTCGTGGCAGTCGCTGCTCGATGTCGGCCCGTCCGACAGCCACGGTAACGTCATCCTCGGCGATGTCGTCGCCATCGATTGCGAGAACTCCTACATCCGCGGCGACGGCCGGCTGCTGTCGGCCATCGGCATGAAGGACGTGGCCATCGTCTCGACGGCAGACGCCACCTTCGTGGCGCCGGTCAGCCACAGCCAGCACGTCAAGAAGATCGTCGAGCAGCTGGAGAAATCCGGCCGGCTGGAGACGAGGTTCACGCCGGCGCATGACCGCGTCATCGAGAGCGGCGCCTGGCGGCGCCGCGTTCGGCACTGGCTGTTCGAGGAGACGCTGCCGCTGTGGTCGAGGTCAGGCGTCGATGAGCGCCATGGCGGCTTCCATGAGGCGCTGGGCTTCGACACCGCGCCGTTGATGAAGCCGAAACGCATGCGCACGCAGGCGCGCCAGATCTATGCCTTCGCCGTCGCCAAGGAGCGCGGCTGGGACGGCCCGGCGGATCGGCTGATCGCTCATGGCCTTGACTTCATGGCAGGCCGGGGCCGCACCGACAAAGGCGGCTGGGTGCGCACGCTCAATGTCGACGGCTCGGTCGCCGATCCGGTCGAGGACGCCTACGACCATTCCTGCGTGCTTCTAGCGCTGGCGCACGCCCATATTTCGGGCCATTCCGACGCCTTGCGGCTCGGCGAGGAGACCTTTGCCTTCCTCGACGCCCATCTCGAGGACAGCCGCATGACCGGCTTCCTCGACACGTCTGGCGGCGAAGGCGAGCGGCGCTCCAATCCGCACATGCATCTGCTCGAGGCTTTTCTGGCCTGGCACCAGGCGACCGGGGAGCGCGCCTATCTGCGCCGCGCCTCGCGCATCATCGACCTCTTCCGCAGCCATTTCTTCGACGCCGAGAGCTGGACGCTGGGTGAATATTTCGACGATAGCTGGAAGCCAGTGGCGGGCGAGAAGGGCAGCTGGACCGAGCCCGGCCATCATTTCGAATGGGCCTCGCTGCTGATCGATTTCGCCGCGCGCAGCGGCCAGACCGACCTCAATGGTTTCGCCCGCAAGCTTTATGCATCGGCCGTCGCCAACGGCCTCAACCGTGCCACCGGTCTTTCCTATGGAGCGGTCTCGCGCCAGGGCCTCCCGCTCGACACGGTCTCGCGCAGCTGGCCGCAGGCCGAAGCGGTGAAGGCGGCGATCGCGCTCAATGGCGCGGGAGGGCCCGACCTCAAGCCCGAGATCGAGGCGCGCGTCGGCCGGCTGTTCCGCTGGCACATCGACCCGGCGCCGCTCGGCCTCTGGATCGACCGCATCGACGAGCGCGGCCGCTCGATGGCGACCGATGTGCCGGCCAGCATTTTTTATCACCTCGTTTGCGCGCTGATGCAGTATCTGGATGGGACGGCGGAGAAGAGGTGAGGCTTGAGAGAAGCGGACACCGGCGAATTTGTAGAAGTTCCGGGCGATACAACTCTCTGGAAGACGCAGGGCGTTGCGCCGCGAAGGATAGACCTTCCCTTAGAGGCCCGTGGCCGCTTTAGTTGGTACGCTCCCCTTTTCGGGATCGCCGCCGCGTTGGCACTGTCTTCCTCAGTGAAGTACTATTCTTCTGCCGTCCAAAACTGGCAAGCTGGAAATTCGCTCGATCGAGTGGCGTGGGCTGCTGAAGTATTCGGATGCCTCTTTGTCAGCGTCCTGTTCGTCGGAATGTTTGTAAGGGTGGTTTTGGATGCGGCGAATCCGGTCCCATTGCTCATTCTCACCAGGGAAACGTTGTGGGATAGGCGTCAATTGCATGAGCCGGTGCCGTGGAGCGCAATTGAATCCATTAGGGTCCAATCATTCAGGGGTACGCTCCTAGTTTACCTGCGACTTGCGCAACCTGTGCCAGTTAGAAGCGGACTGTTTCGACTGGGCGGGGCGCTGAGAGGCGGGTTGAAATCAAATATTCGAGTGTTGATTTCTCACCTCGATCAGAACGACGAAACCATTGCCAAAGTGCTTGCCGCTCTTGTCAGGAAGAATGGCGGAAAGGTCGAAGGATATTCAGCTTACGCATCCTACCAGCCATGAATCTTTCACGATCGAAAGCCGACTTCAGTAAGGCGCCGCCACATCCCCGGTCTCGACATAGACCGCCTTCAGCTGCGAATAGTGCGCCAGCGCCGCCAGCGAGTTTTCCCGCCCGATGCCGGACTGCTTGACGCCGCCGAAGGGCATTTCCACCGGCGTCAGATTGTAGGCGTTGATCCAGCAGGTGCCGGCTTGCAGCTCGGCGATCACACGATGCGCGCGCGGCAGGTCGCGGGTGAACACGCCCGCCGCCAGGCCGAAGTCGGTGTCGTTGGCGCGTTCGATCACCTCGTCCTCGCTGTCGAATTTGAGCACGCTCATCACCGGCCCGAAGATCTCCTCGCGCGCGATCCGCATGCCGTCGGTCACGCCGGTGAACACCGTCGGCTCGATGAAGAAGCCGCCTTCGAAGCCTTGCAGCGAGGGCACATTGCCGCCGCTGGCGAGCGTCGCCCCTTCCTCTCTGCCGGCGGCGATGTAGGAAACGACCTTGTCCTGCTGCGCCTTGT
>NZ_RZSR01001231.1:0-1432 GCF_004023265.1 Mesorhizobium sp. M1A.F.Ca.IN.020.06.1.1 | reverse complement strand
ACCAGAACCTTATGCGTTCCGGCTAAAGTGCCGTCGCCTGCTCACGAATTGTTCCATTTGTTTTGGGCAAGTCGGTCAAAAGCTGGTGAACGAAGGCCAGTTTTTGCGCCGTCACCTCCGAAATGACGAAGGGATAAAGGTCGGGCAGACCCATGCAGCGGTTGATCGAATTGGAGGCCTCCGACAGCACCAGCCAGCGGGCGAGGATCCTTTCGAACGGTTCCGGCGCCGGATCGGGTTCGGCGGGCTCCCGCAGCGGATCTCCCCCTGTATCGCCAGGCGGCAGGTCGTTGGCTTCCACTGTCTCCAGCCGGCCGAGCGGAAAATTCAGCGCATGCACCATCTCCAGCGTGTCCGTGATGTGCAGGTGGTGCGCCCAGGTCTCGGCCCAGTCTTCCCAGGGGTGGGACGCCGCATAGGCCGAGATGTGGCGCTGCTCCCAGTCCGGCGGCGCGCCCTTGGCGTAGTGGGCCTTCAGCGCTTGCTCGTAGTCAACCCGCTCGTCGCCGAACAGAGCGCGAAAGCTCGAAAGTCGCTCGGGATCGTCGCGGATCAGCCGGTCCCAGTAATAATGGCCGAGCTCGTGGCGGAAGTGACCGAGCAAGGTGCGGTAGTTCTCGCCCATTTCGACGCGCCGCCGCTCGCGCTCGGCGGAATCGGCCTCGGCGACGTTGAGGGTGATCCTGCCGTTGTCGTGGCCGGTCAGGATGCGCTCGCCGCCTGGTCCGCCGCCGATCGGATCGGCGAGGAAGTCGAAAGCGAGCCCGGCCTCGTCCTGCGGTCCGGCCTTGGGCGCGACCGGCAAGCCGAAGGCAAGCAGCGAATAGACGGCGCGTTTCTTGGCCGCCTCGACGCGGATCCAGCGCCGGCGGTTGCCCTCCACCGAAAGGTCGGGGATCAATTGGTTGAGCGCGCAAGCGCGGCAGAAAATCCTGCCCGGCTCGGCCCGCCAGTTGCAGGCGCACTCGTCGGCATTTCCGCATGGAACGGCGTCGCCGCCGGAAAGCACGAAACACGCCCGCTCCGGATCGTAAAGCACCAGGCTTGAACAGTTCAGGCATTGCGCGTTCTCGAAATAGAGACGGTGGCTGCAATGAGGGCAGTCGAACAGCTTCATCGGTCATCGAACCGCGGGAAAAAGGTCAACGAAGTTGGGCAACGCCCAAACGCCCGTCGCCGGCCGTCGTTCCGTTTCTATTTCGTCGCGAGCAGGGCGACGCCCCGCCTGGCCACGCTTTCGCCTGACAATGTCGCGCCGTAACAAAGCCTGGGTGAGCGGTCCGGCGACATGCTCGCCGGCGAAGAAGATCTTCTCCGCTACCGCCTGCATCAGTGTGGCGCGCGCTTCGGAACAGCCGGGATGGGCAGCCGCATAGGCGAGCCTGCGCCAATGATCACAATATCGACGTCTTCCCTCAAGACACGCCACAAT
>NZ_RZSR01001230.1:0-1437 GCF_004023265.1 Mesorhizobium sp. M1A.F.Ca.IN.020.06.1.1 | reverse complement strand
GGCGCGCACTCAACGGCGTCATCGTCGCGCTGTCGATCGATGCGCTTTCGGAAGGCGACGAAGCGATCAAGGCGCATGGCCGCAAGATCCGCCGCCGGCTGGCGGAGCTGAACGACCGCCTCGAAATTCGCCTTCCCGTCTACCTGATGCTGACCAAGGCCGACCTGATCAAGGGCTTCGAGGCCTTCTTCGGCGGTCTCTCGACCGCCGCCCGCGAGCAGGTATGGGGGACGACCTTTCCGCTCGATGCCCGCATCGACGCCAAGACCATCGAAAGAGAGCTCGCCGCGCTTGCCACGGAGCTGGAGCGGCGGCTGGTGCCGCGTCTGGAGGACGAGGACAAGCTCGGATCGCGCGCGGAAATCTTCCGTTTCCCGGCCCAGCTCGCCAGCCTCTCCGAGCCGATCCAGGTGCTGATCGAGGCGATGTTCGGCGAAAGCCGCTACGAGGAAGCCGCCTGGTTGCGCGGCCTCTATCTGACCTCGGCGACACAGGAAGGCGCGCCGATCGACCGGCTGACGGCGGCGCTGTCCTCCTCCTTCGGGCTGCCGCCGCGCCGCGCGATGCTCGCGCCGCGCGTCGAGAAGCGCAGCTTCTTCCTGCGCAATCTCCTGACCGAGGTCATCTTCAAGGAAGCGGGTCTCGGCACGTTCGATCCGCTGGCGCAGCGCCGGCGCGCCTGGATCTGGCGCGGCGCGGCCGCGGCTTGCGCGCTTGCCGCCCTGCTGGCGGGCGGGCTGTTCACCTGGTCCTATCTCGACAACCGCAATGCGATCACCGAGCAGGCCGGCCAGTTCGAGGCGCTGCAGGCGCCGCTCACCGACGTCTCCGCCACGCCGGCTTCGGTGGAGCAGCCGACGATGGATGGGGCGCTGGCCGCGATGGACACGGTGGCGACGGCACGCACCGCACCGCCGGATGCTGTCCACAATTTGCTCGGCCCGACCGCTTCGGCCGAGCTCGTGCGCGCCCAGACCGACACTTACGACCACGCGCTGCGCAACGTGCTCGAGCCGCATATGGTGGCGCTGCTCGAAGCCACGATGTGGCGGCAGATCCGCGATCCGGATTTCATGCTCGGCGCGCTGAAGACCTATCGCATGATGACCGGCCTGTCGCAGATGGACACCGACTTCGTGCAGAACTGGTGGGTGAACAGTCTGCCGGAATTCGCGCCCGCCCCGCCCTTCCCGACCGCCGACGCCGAACAGCACCAGCTTGCCGCGATCCGCCGCATGGCGGTCGACGACAGCTACATCGCCCCGGACAAGGAGCTGGTGGCCGAGGCGCTGAAGACGGTGTGCACCATCTCGCTGCCGGAGCGCGCCTACAAGCAGTTGCTCGCGGATCCGGAAGTGGCAGCCGTCAAGGAATGGGTGCCGGCCAATTTCGCCGGCCCGAACGGCGCCAAAGTGTTCGCGCGCCGCTCCGCCAAGA
>NZ_RZSR01001229.1:0-1438 GCF_004023265.1 Mesorhizobium sp. M1A.F.Ca.IN.020.06.1.1 | reverse complement strand
ATGCGGCAGATAGGGTCGAGACACGATTCGTCCTGAGAAAATATAGCCGTAGCGCGCGGAATACTCAGAGAAATGTCCCCGCGACGCCTCCCGGTAAAGGCGGGTCGCGCCGCATTTGCGGGTTCAGCCGCCGCGACAGCGCATGTCGCTGCGGAAAGAGCGCCCTTTTGCCGTTGGGGCAGAATTGCCATGATGCAGGTCCAGGTGGATCGGCAAGATCGACAGGACAATCGGCAGGCCTTGAACCGCAAGTCCCGGAAAACGAACGAAGCAGTTGGCGAGCAGCGCGTGCGTGTTATCGTCGCCGAGCGCAATCCGCTTGTCGTGTCTGCGCTTCGCGAGATGCTGGAATGCGACGGGCGTTTCGAGCTGTTGAGCTCCGTGCCGAGCGGCAAGCAATTCCTGGAATTGGCGGCGAACACCAGGTTCGACGTCGCCGTCATCGGCTGGAAGCTCGCCGACATGGATGGCGCCGATGTCCTGGCGGAAATCCAGAACCGCAAGCTCGACCTGCGCATCACGGTCTTTTCCAATGATCATGACATCGGCATCCTGAAGCAGTGCGTGCGGCTCGGCGCCCAGGGCTATTGCTTTCAGTTCGACGATCCTTCGATCATATTCGAGACGATCCTGGCGGTCGCGCATGGGCGGATCTGCATCCCTTACATCGACATCAACAAGGTCAACGATACGCCGCTGTCGCAACTCACCGTGCGCGAGCGCGAATTGCTTGCGGTGCTTTCCGATGGCTGGACCAATCTCCAGATCGCGACCCGCACCGGGATCTCCGAGAACACGGTGAAGTACCATCTCAAAAATCTTTACGACAAGCTTGACGTGCGCAACCGCGCCATGGCTGTCGCGCTCTATGCCAACGAGAAGCGACGCGGCTCCAAATCGCCTTTCGGGTAGGCGGATCGGGTAGGCTCGACCTACCCACGCGTGGCGACAACTTACCCGGCAAGGTGTTGTCGCTCGGCGCCATCGACATGAAACTTCCTCCAGCATCCCAAAAACGCAGGAGGAGTTTGCGCATGGCCGGGTTTACCCATCTTTTCATCCCTGGACCCACCAACATTCCTGAAGAGGTCCGGCAGGCGATGAACCTGCCGATGGAAGACATGCGCGCCGCCTCCTTCCCCAATCTCACGCTCCCGCTGTTCGAGGACATCAAGAAGGTTTTCAAGAACGAGACCGGCCGCGTCTTCATCTATCCGTCGTCCGGCACCGGCGCCTGGGAGGCGGCGATGACCAACGTGCTCAACCCGGGCGACCGGGTGCTTATGTCGCGCTTCGGCCAGTTCTCGCATCTGTGGGTCGACATGGCCGAGCGCCTCGGCTTCGACGTCGACGTCATCGATTGTGAATGGGGAACCGGCGTCCCGCTCGACCTCTATGCCGAAAGGCTGCGGGCGGACAAGGCGCACCAGATCAAGGC
>NZ_RZSR01001228.1:0-1440 GCF_004023265.1 Mesorhizobium sp. M1A.F.Ca.IN.020.06.1.1 | reverse complement strand
CGTGTAGGGATCGCTGCTGGTCGCGACGAGTGCTGCCGGCAGGCTCTTCGGGTCGTTGTTGATGGCATAGCCGAACAGCACCAGCTGTATCAGCGGCACGCCCAGCATCATGGCGAAGGTGATGCGGTCGCGCCGCATCTGGATGAATTCCTTGATCAGCAGCGCGCCGAGTCTCGCGAAGGAAAAGATCGCTCTCACGCCATCTCTCATGCCATGTTGTCCTTCGAGCCGGACATGAACTGGATGAAGACATCTTCCAGGCTGGTCTCGCCCGGCGCCACCGTCACCCCTTTGTGCTCCTTCTCGACATCGGCGAGCGCCTTTTCGAGGGCTGCCTTGTCGGAGCCGACGACATGCAGCGTGGCGCCGAACGGCGCCACCTGGTCGACGCCCGGACGCCCCTGCAGCGCCTCGGCCACGCGGTCGAGCCGCGGTCCCTGCAGCACGAAGGTGGTAAGGCCGGCATTCCTCACCACCTCGTCCACGGTGCCGGTGGCCAGCATCTTGCCGTAGGAGATGTAGCTGATGCGGTGGCAGCGCTCGGCCTCGTCCATGTAATGGGTGGAGACCAGCACGGTGAGCCCGCCGCTGGCCAGGCGGTGGATCTCGTCCCAGAACTCGCGCCGTGCCTTCGGGTCGACGCCAGCCGTCGGCTCGTCGAGCAGCAGCAGCTTCGGCTTGTGCATGATGCAGGCAGCGAGTGCCAGCCGCTGCTTCCAGCCGCCGGAAAGCGTGCCGGCGAGCTGGTTGCGGCGCGTCGTCAGGCCGAGTTCCTGCAGCGTTTGCGAGACATACTCCTCGACCGGCTTCAGCTGGTAGAGCCGCGCCACGAATTCGAGATTCTCGCCGATCGTCAGATCCTCGTAGAACGAGAATTTCTGCGTCATGTACCCGACTTCGCGTTTGATCTTGAGCGCGTCGGTAAGGATGTCGAAGCCGAGCACCGTGCCCTCGCCCGCATCCGGCGTCAAAAGCCCGCACATGATGCGGATGGTCGTCGTCTTGCCCGAGCCGTTCGGCCCGAGGAAACCGACGATCTCGCCCTCGGCGACCGCCATCGTGACATGGTCGACGACGGTCTTGTCGCCGAAGCGCTTGACCAACCCACGGACGTCGATGACGTTCATCTGTCAATATCCGCCAGGTCGACATCGACGATCTGGCCGGGCTGCAGCGGATGGGCATCGCCCTCCGGCCGCGCCTCGACGAGATAGACCAGCTTCTGCCGGTTCTCGAGCGAGTAGATCACCGGCGGGGTGAACTCGGGATCGGGCGACACATAGCTGACGCGTGCCTTCAAATCCGGCCCGCAGCCGTCGCAACGGACGCTGAGCAGGGTGCCGACCTTGACCGAGGAGAAGGCCGTCTCCGGCACATAGACGCTGAGTTTTACCGCGCCGTCGGGCAGCATCGAGATCACCGGCGCGGTCGGTCCGGCCG
>NZ_RZSR01001227.1:0-1441 GCF_004023265.1 Mesorhizobium sp. M1A.F.Ca.IN.020.06.1.1 | reverse complement strand
CCCGCACCGACCACTGCCGGCACCGCCGATTTCACCAGCGCTGCCAGCAAAGGCAGCGATTGGAGCAGGGTTGCAATGTCCATAGGCGCACCCGAAACAAGGTTCAGGTGCCGGTATAGCGGATTCGGCGAAAGCCTCTAGCTCAGCCAGCCGACGGCGACGCCGATCAGCAGCACGACGCCGAGCAGGCCGCGATAGATGACGAAGGGCCAGGCGGAAAAGCGCTCGAGCACGCGCATCAGTCCCCATATGGCGAAGAAGGCGGAAATCGAGGCGACGACGAGGCCGACCGCCAGAACCGACCAGCCATAAGCGCCGAGGTGAATCTTGTGCAGTCCCCAAAGCTCCTTCAGGCCGGCCAACGCGATGGCCGGCAGGCCGAGCAGGAAGGAGAGCCGCGCCGCCTCCGGGCGGGCATAGCCAAGACTTAGCGCCGCCGTCAGCGTCGATCCCGAGCGCGACACGCCGGGAATGAGCGCGCCGACCTGGGCCACGCCGACGAGCAAGGCGTCGAGCACGGACACCTTGTCCAGGGTCACCCTGTGGCGGGCATAGATTTCCGACAGCGCAAGCAGCACGGCCATGGCGATGCAGGCCCAGCCGATCACGGCCAGCCCGCGCAGCGGCGAGTTGCAGGCATTAAGCACGCTGGATAGTGCGAGGCCGGCGATGACGATCGGAACGGTGGCAAGCACGATGCCGATCGCCAGGCGGAAATAGCGGTTGGCATAGTCGCGGCGCGTGAGCGCCGCCAGCGACCCCACCGCGACTTCCCTGACATCGCTCCAGAAATAGCTGATCACCGCGGCAAGGGCCGCGAGTTGCATAGCCGCAGAAAAGGCCGAGCCCGGGTCCTGCCAGCCAAGCACGGCGGGCACGACGCGCATATGCGCCGTCGAAGAGATCGGCAGCAGTTCGGTGATGCCTTGCACGATGCCGAGAAACGCCACCTTGGCGTAGCCCAGGCTGACAAAGCCGGTGTCCAATCCCTGCGTGCAGACGTCCGTCATCCCTGTCCTTTCCCCGGCGAAAATGAATTGTTATGCGCAAAGCCCCTCAAGGGCAGGCTTAGCCTCATGGTACGGCGAAGCCAATTCACGGATTTGTAAGGTGCCGCTTATCCTGCTTGACAACAGGCGCTTCCATATTATCATGGCTAATCTTACACTGTAAGGCAGATCGGAGGAGGACTAGCATGTCGACTGCCGCCCTCTCGGAACTGCAGCCGGTCGTCCCGCCGGTGTCGCACCATCCGGAAATCGGGATCGAGGAGGTCTCGCGTGATTTGAGCCGCGCCATCGAGCGCGCAGAGGTCAATGCCTGGCTCGATCTCTACGATGCCGCGCCCACGGAATTCGCCGCGCGGCACGGCTTGTCGCTCGCCCGCGACGGCGACCTCGTCTGGACCACCTGCACGACGATCCCGTTCATCCATTTCAAC
>NZ_RZSR01001226.1:0-1442 GCF_004023265.1 Mesorhizobium sp. M1A.F.Ca.IN.020.06.1.1 | reverse complement strand
GCGGAGGACCGCCCGGCGATCGCCGTGCGCATGACCTTTTCGGCGGAAGGCCGCAAGCTCAGGCACTCGTTCCACCGCATTATGATGAAATCGGCGGCCAAGCTCGCCTATCCGCAGGCGCAGGCGGGGATCGATGGCGTGCCCGACGACAAGACGGGGCCGATCCTCGAAGGCGTTCTGAAGCCCCTCTGGGACGCCTATGCCGTGCTCAAGCGCGGCCGCGACAGCCGCCAGCCGCTCGAACTGGAGCTGCCGGAACGCAAGATCCTGCTCAAGCCCGACGGCACCGTCGACCAGGTCGTCGTGCCGGAGCGCCTCGACGCCCACAAGCTGATCGAGGAGTTCATGATCCAGGCCAATGTCGCGGCCGCGGAGACGCTTGAAGGCAAGAAAGAGCCGCTCGTCTACCGCATCCACGACGCGCCGTCGCTGGCGAAACAGGAATCGCTGCGCGAGTTCCTGCACACGCTTGGCCTGTCGCTGGCGCGCGGCGCGCAGATGCGGCCCGGGCAGTTCAACGGCATTCTGGAGCGGGTGCGCGGCGCCGACAACGAGGCGCTGGTCAATGAAGTGGTGCTGCGCTCGCAGAGCCAGGCCGAATACTCGCCGAAGAACATCGGCCATTTCGGTCTCAACCTGAGACGCTACGCACATTTCACCTCGCCGATCCGGCGCTATGCGGATCTCATCGTGCATCGCGGACTGATTGCCGCGCTCGGCCTCGGTCCCGGCGGCCTGACGCAGCAGGAAGCGGATCGCCTGGAAGAGGTCGGCGCGCTGATCTCGGCCACCGAACGCCGCGCCATGGCGGCCGAACGCGACACGGTCGACCGGCTGATCGCGGCCTATCTCGCCGAGCGCATCAACGACACCTTCGACGCTCGCATCTCCGGCGTCGCCAAGGCGGGACTCTTTGTCCAATTGCCGCAGTATGGCGCCGATGGTTTCATCCCGGTGTCAAGTTTGGACGGCGATTACTATATCTACGATGAAACCGCTCGATCGCTGTTCGGAGAGCGCACCGGCAAGGGCTACCAGCTAGCCGACCGCGTCGAGGTGCGGCTGCTCGAGGTTGCGCCGATGGCGGGCGCGATGCGTTTCGAAATGCTGAGCGACCCGAAGCCGCTGCCAGGCTCGCGACGGTCGTTCCACAAGACCAAGGGCCGCGCCCGCGCGTCGCAGTCGCGCACGGGTCCCCGCGGCAGGAGAAGATGATGTCGAAGGGCATGGAAGAACAGGTTTTCGGCGGCGAGCACCATTCGGGCCGCGTCGCGCGTCCGCTGTGGACGGCAATCAAGCGCGGCATGCTTGGCCGGTGCCCGCATTGCGGCGAAGGCAAGCTGTTCGGCGCCTTCACAAAGCCCGTCGACAAATGCGGCGTCTGCGGCGAGGAGCTTCATCACCATCGCGCCGACGACCTTCCCGCCTATCTGGTGATCGTC
>NZ_RZSR01001225.1:0-1447 GCF_004023265.1 Mesorhizobium sp. M1A.F.Ca.IN.020.06.1.1 | reverse complement strand
CCGCAGGACGTGTACGAGTATCTCCGGTTCGTTCACGACTGCAATCGGGAGCGGAACTTGCGCTTGCGTGCGCAACTGCGCGAAGCCGTTGCGGCGCTCAATCGCCGCGGCATCGTTCCGCTCCTGCTCAAGGGCGCTGTTCCCTTGTTCCTTGCGCCGGCCGGCCAGGCTCCCAGCAGGATGACAAGCGACCTCGATCTGGCCGTGGAGCCGGCCAAAGCGGCGGCCGCCCAAATCTGCCTTGAAGAGCTCGGCTATGTCGAGGTGGCAGGTGAGCGAGGCATGGCGCGTGAGCAGGATGCCGGAATGCTGGAACTCCGGGCGCGCCGGGCGATCGACTTTGAACCTCCCAAGCTCGTCCAGCACGACGATTTGTGGGTGAATATTCCTACTGCCCAGTCCCGGGCTCTGCACTGGATCGTGCACGACCTGTTTAAGGAGGGCGACTATTGGCGCGGAAGGATTGATCTCAGGCACCTTCACGACCTGGCGCAATTGGCGGAGACCGAGAACGTGGACTGGAGCGCGCTGCAGGCATCCATGTCGGACCGAAGCGCCCGCAATGCCCTGGATACCCAGCTCCTGGCCTTGCATCACTTCTTCGGAACCAGGATCCCGGCAAGATGCGCGCGGCGCCCGATCGTCCGTTTCCAGCACTGGAGGCGCGTCTTCACGGCAACCCACCCGATCATCGGCGCTCCGTTGCGCCTGGCCGGGAATTTGATTTGGGGAACGCGGCGGTTTCTAAGCGCCAGGGGTTCGGCGAGGGGGGGCTCGTCCGATTTCGCGCGGCGCATCGCTCGTACGCTTTTGCTTCCAAGCGCGAAAATCTAAGCCTTTTGGTGAACTAGTATCCTGGCATCGGGAAACATAAGCTGTTGTGATACTTTGGAACCCGCATGGGAGAATCGTCATGCCAACCGAAAGCACGAAACGCTCGGAAAGGACGCAGGAAGTCCTCGTTTCAGAGGCTCAGGCGCGCCGGGACTTTCTCAAGAAGGCAGGGCGTTTTGCGGCGGTGACTCCACCGGCCATAACGGTTCTGCTCGGCACCAGCCTGAACTCGAGAGCGATCGCCAAATCGGGAGGAACACGCCCGGGCAACGGCTGGGGCGACAACAATCATATTCACATTGGTCCTCCCGGCCAGTCGTAAGGTTGACCGTCAGGGTCGCTGAAGCAGCGTTGAGAACCAAAAGCGCGTCGCGGGGAAATGGATCCCGGCGGCGCGCTTTCGCGTCTTTGCTTCAATTTTGATACCCCGATCGCTGGCGGCACGCCGCGGTCGGGGTATTTTGTTTGTTGGCGGCGACCGGGTTGGCGCAAGCGTAAATCGTTCCTGTCAGATCAGGCGAGCAGCCAATCGTTCAAATGGAATTCATAGATCTTGCCGTCGTTCTCGGTCGGATTCGAGTCGTTGTCCACGCCGCGATCGACGACATAGAGG
>NZ_RZSR01001224.1:0-1447 GCF_004023265.1 Mesorhizobium sp. M1A.F.Ca.IN.020.06.1.1 | reverse complement strand
CCGCGAGCCCATCCGGCAGCGGCACCTCGGAACGGTTGACGAGCGCGGCGATCTCGAAGCTCGGATTGGTGTGATAGGCCAGCGCATGGCTGCGGCCCATATTGCCAAGGCCGGCGACGACGACGCGAAGAGGCTGTTCTGCACTCACTTGACGGCTCCTGACGTGATGCCGCGGATCAGCTGCCGCGAGAAGATGACGTAGAGGATCAGCACCGGCAGGATCGCCAGCGAGAGCGCCGCCAGGATCGCGTTCCAGTTGGTGACGAACTGGCCGAGGAAGAGCTGCGCGCCGAGCGTCACCGTCTTGGTCTCTTCCGACGGCGCCAGGATCAGCGGGAACCACAGGTCGTTCCAGATCGGGATCATGGTGAAGACGGCGACCGTCGCCATCGACGGGCGCACCAGCGGCAGCACCAGCCGGAAGAAGATCGTGTACTCCGACAGCCCGTCGATCCTGCCGGCGTTCTTCAGGTCGTCGGACACCTGCTTCATGAACTCCGACAGAATGAAGATCGCGAGCGGCAGGCCTTGCGCCGTGTAGACCAGGATCAGCGCCGTCAGCGTGTTGACCAGCCCGCTCGCCACCATCAGCTGCAGGATGGCGACGGTGCCGAGGCGGATCGGGATCATGATGCCGAGCGCGAGATAGAGCCCCATCATCGTGTTGCCGCGGAAGCGGTATTCCGACAGTGCGAAAGCGGCCATGGCGCCGAACAGAAGCACGAAGAACAGCGAGGCGACCGTTACGACGAGGCTGTTCTGGAAATAATGCAGAAAGTCGCCCTGGCCGAACACGGTGGTGTAGCCGATCAGGTCGAAAGTTTTGGGCGTCGGCGGCGTCAGCGGCGCGCCAAAAATACCGGCGCGCGACTTGAACGAGTTCATGATGACCAGGATCACCGGGAACAGCGCGATCACCGTGTAGGTCAAAAGGACGGCATGGGCGCCGATGGTCCGGGGAAGCGAATGTGTTGCGGTGCTCATGGCGCGCCTCAGAACTGATAGCGACGCAGGCGCGTCTGGACGAGGAACAGGTAGACGCAGACGCCGGCGAGGATGATCAGGAACATGATCGTGGCGATCGCGGCACCCATGTTGGGATCGCCGACCTGCAGCTGGAAACCGAAGAAGGCGCGGTAGAGGAAGGTGCCGAGGATGTCGGTCGAATAATTCGGACCGGCGAGCGCCCCTTGCGCGGTGTAGATCAGGTCGAAAGCGTTGAAATTGCCCACGAAGGTCAGGATCGAGATGATGCCGATCGAAGGCAGGATCAGCGGCAGCTTGATCTTCCAGAACTGCGCCATACCGGTGACGCCGTCGCATTCGGCGGCCTCGATCACCTCGTCCGGGATCGACAGAAGTGCTGCATAGATCAGCATCATCGGGATGCCGACGAACTGCCAGACCGAGACGAGGCTGAGCGCGGTGAGCGCATATTGCTCTTTGC
>NZ_RZSR01001223.1:0-1452 GCF_004023265.1 Mesorhizobium sp. M1A.F.Ca.IN.020.06.1.1 | reverse complement strand
CGTTCTTCTCGACCGTGCCGCCGGCGCTCTCCGCGCCGCCGTCGACGCCGCCATGACCCGGATCGATGACCACTGTGAAGCGGTGCCCAGGCGCCGAAATCGGCCCTGTGCCGACACGGCCGCCCTTGTCGGTAGAAACGGTCGAGCCGGTCGTCAGCGATTGGTTGGCCAAAGCCTCGTCGAATTCTCTTTCGGATGCGGCCGACATGTCGATGGCCACGCGATAGCCGCTGCCATCGTCATTCTTCAGCACCTCGAGCTTGTCGACGGCAAACGGTCCCTTGCCGGACAGGATCAGCCGAGAGCCTTTGCCCTGATCGCCGTAGCGAACGGCGCGCACCAGCCCGCGCGGCTTCACGTCCTTGGCGTTGAGGGCGAATCGCGTGCGCGGCAGGTCGACGACAAGGCGGCTGGGACCGCGCAGCAGGAACCACTTCACGTCCGGTTCTCGGTCGAAGGTCACGACGATGCGCATCTTGGTTGCATCGCCGGCCATCTTGTAGCCGGTGGCGCCAAGCAACCCGTCGGCCCGCGAGGCGGCGGTCGCGCCAAGCAGGATCACCAGCAGGAAAACAGTCCTTGCCATGAGCCGCAGATATCCGGCGGCGCCACGCTCCTTGTCTGCGGTGCCTGCCAGTCCCATCTCTATTCTAGTCGCTCCCCGTTAGGCGCCTCGCGCCGGCCTGTTTGGCAGAACGGCCTGTCTGGCGGCCAACCCGATTAACGATTGGTATCCAGAGAAGGTTAACCAAGCCTTTCATGCGGTAGGTGGAGCGCCACCTTCCCCTGCGGAAGCGCTTTTTGCCGGCATCCGAAATCGGGGTTGCCTTCCAACCCGCCAAATCATAAAAGCGACATTGGATCACTGCAATCCTGGAACCG
The DNA here is from genome assembly GCF_004023265.1 of Mesorhizobium sp. M1A.F.Ca.IN.020.06.1.1. Lineage (NCBI taxonomy): Bacteria > Pseudomonadati > Pseudomonadota > Alphaproteobacteria > Hyphomicrobiales > Phyllobacteriaceae > Mesorhizobium > Mesorhizobium sp. M1A.F.Ca.IN.020.06.1.1. The sequence goes on along the minus strand of NZ_RZSR01001223.1, from coordinate 570 downwards.
CCCGCCCTGCAGCTTCCCGCCAGGGTAAGATGTGCAAGGCCCTTCCGGGTTTCAGATGATCGCGACGATTTTCGCAGGCGTGCTCCCGTGGCGGGGGAATCGCTTGCGCGATGAAAACGGCCGGGATCTCCCGCGCCGGCTCTGTGCGAGCAAACAAGCTGGTCCGGCCAAGCCCGGGCTTTGGTTCAAAAGGTTCTGCTGGGTGCCGATGGCTTCAAGCGCAATCATGGAAAGGTCCGCATCGAACCGCGCCATTGTGGCTGCGGGCGGCACCGCCATCGCGCTCAAGCTCCGGCCGGCGGACATTCAATTATCCGGCAGCCACACAAATCCAGGCACACAGCGGCGGGGTCTGCCCCGCCAGCTGCGGCTGATGGCTGCCGGGAGGAAACGAAATAATGCCCAACAAGATGCTGATAGACGCCTCCCACCCGGAGGAAACACGCGTTGTTGTCGTTCGCGGTAACCGCATCGAAGAATTCGACTTTGAATCCCAGGACAAGAAGCAGCTCAAAGGAAACATCTATCTCGCCCGCGTAACCCGCGTCGAACCTTCCCTTCAGGCAGCCT
>NZ_RZSR01001222.1:0-1460 GCF_004023265.1 Mesorhizobium sp. M1A.F.Ca.IN.020.06.1.1 | reverse complement strand
GTTTGGCAGGTGCGCATTCAAGCGACGAAGCGCTTATCGCTTCGCGTCGCTCTGTCTAAGGATGACGACTCCAGGCGGCTACGTTCACGCCTGCCGCGCCTCCGCGGGTTCCGCCCCGACTTGCCGCCTCTCCGCCCAGCCTTCCAGCCAGTCGCGGCTCTGCATTTCGATCAGTCGCGAGGCAGTGCGCTCGAATTCGAAGACTTCCGTGCCGCGCCTGGCGATGTAGAGCACCTCGGGGGGCGCGGCGGCGCTCATCACCAGCCGCATGTGGTGGTCGTAAAGCGTGTCGATGAGCAGAATAAAACGCTTGGCTTCGTTGCGCTTGCCTTCGCCGAGCACCGGCACATGGTCGATGAAGACGGTCGAGAAGCGGTCGGCGATGGCCAGATAGTCGCGCGCGCCGAGCGGCTTTTCGCAGAGATCGGCGAAGGAGAAACGGGCGGCATCGCCGGCAGCGCGCGGCACCACGAGCTGACGCCCTTTCAGCGTCAGCGTCATCGCCGCGGTCGGCCTGCCATGTGTCATCGTCTTCCAAGCGTCGTCGAGCGCGCGGTCGGCCGCGGCGTCGGCGGGCGTGACATAGATCGGCAAGCGGTTGAGCTTTTCCTGCCGGTAGTCCTTTTCGGCATCCAGCGTCAGCACATGCGCATGACGTTCGAGCAGGCCGATGAAGGGCAGGAAAAGCTGCCGGTTGAGGCCGTCTCGATAAAGGTCATGAGGCGCGACGTTGGAGGTGGCGACCAGCACGACGCCTTTGGAAAACAGCGCCGAGAACAGGCGCGACAGGATCATGGCATCGGCAATGTCGGTGACCGAAAACTCATCGAAGCACAGCACCCAGGCCTCCTCGGCCAGCGCCCTCGCCACCGGCGGGATCGGATCGTCTTCCTTGACATCGCCGTTCTTGCGCGCCGCCCGGTGTTTTTGGATGCGGTCCTGCACGTCGGCCATGAAATCGTTGAAATGGACGCGGCGCTTTCGCCTGACCGGCAGGAGATCGAAGAACATGTCCATCAGCATCGTCTTGCCGCGCCCGACGCCGCCATGGATGTAAATGCCCTTGACGGCCTCGCGCGGCTTGTTGCTGCGCGCGAACAGCCAGCCCAGCGCGCTCGATTTCTGCGCCAGCCTTTTTGCGGAGATCTCGTCGGTCAGCCGGTCGAGCGCGGCGACGACGCGCTCCTGCGCCGGATCGCGTTCGACCACGCCGGTTTCCACCAGATGGTCGTAGCGCTGCCTGACGGTCGCATGCGTCTGAAGGCCGTCACGCAGGTGCATAGGTCACGTCGTTCTCGGGCAATTTCGGAAAGCGGCTTGTCATCCGAAACTGCGTGAAACAATAGTGGAGGGTCCGCCCTACCTTGTAAGCGAGATCGGCTGGCCGTTGGAAGTCTGGCCGTCGAACTTTTCGCCGCCGGAGGAATAGAGCCTGGCCAGCGTGCCGCCGTTTTCGTCGT
>NZ_RZSR01000122.1:0-9270 GCF_004023265.1 Mesorhizobium sp. M1A.F.Ca.IN.020.06.1.1 | reverse complement strand
GTGAAAGATTTTCTGCCTGACGACCAGAAGGCCGAGCTGAGGTGGGGATCTCCTCGGCCGGGTCGACCAATCGAGCATGACAGTCGGGCTAGCTCATGTCCCTAGCGGCGTCTTCGATCAGCTTGACAACCAAATTGCGAAACCTCTCGCCGGACCTGTTCCCTATATTTCCAACATCCTCGGCGACCATACCGGGTGACGAAACCGACACCTCCCCACTGACGTGAACGTTGACGGTGAATACCCTTCCGGCGGTGTTTTTCACTTCCGGCTTTCGGTAGATTCGAAACCGAACAGAGGGCGTCAGCGCTTTGTCACGGCCCCGCGGAACGGTGTCTATGTCGATGGTCATCTCGCCCGACACCTCTGCCTTGGCCGCTACCAACGACGCAACAACGACATCGTCCAGCCAGGCCCTGGCTTGGGTGCCGAAATCCGGCACCTTGGCGTTCGCATCCTCCTTTTGCTGGCGAGGAGCTTTCTTGCCGCGCTCAAGGGCTTCTTTGAACTTAGCCACCTAATCGCCTCCGACTTGTCAGCCTATGAAGCGGCGCTCACACATTGGTCACCGCCCTGCCAATCAATAAAACGCGCGCCATCCCAGTGCGTTGCAATGAACAGCCCTTCGGCGCGCGGTTGATCGGTCGACGGGCCGACGCGCGAAGGTTTGCTGGCAACGGAGCGTTCCTGGGCTCCGCCGTCAAAAGGCAACGTTGCGATGCTGCTGCATAGAGGCATCCGGGCCTAAGCTTATTCAATTAAATCAATAGGTTATATAAAACCATCACATGGCACCGTCAGTAGGGCAAGACGGCGACGATCGGACGTCCAGGGTTCGGACCGAGGTTGTGCGCGCGTGGCCGCTTGCGCCCCGCCCGGCAGCCAGGTGGTACCTCTTTATCAATGCTTCACCATAGGAACAGCGGTCCCGGAACCTTTCTGATTGCTGCGAACTTCTGGAATTCCATGAATCCCAAAATGAAGGACTTCGGCATGAAAGTCACTGCAGCAGGCATCGACCGCATCAAGATCGGCAACGCCGACGCGAATGGCCAGGGCGCGCATTTCGTCGTTTGGCTTTATCTTCAGGTCGACGAAGGCGGCACACAAACCGGTCAGGAACTGGTGGTGTCGGTCCCGTACGACGCGCAGATGACCTTTGATGAAATCGCTACCCAGGCTTTCGAGAAGGCGCATAACCTGCTTCTCGCCTGCTGCGAGATCGATAAGTCCATGTGGTGGAAACAGTTCAACCACAGCCTAGCGCCGCTGCCTGAGTGGACGCCCGGCGCGCAGTAGTCGGGCGCGACCGATGCCGGTGCTAAGCCTTGGCAGTGAATGCCTCAGCCGGCCAATTCGGAAAGTTCGTCGGCCGCTTCCTCAAGACCTTGCGCCGCCGCTCGCTCGAGCCAAAGGCGGCCGACTGCCGGGTAGTGCTCTCCGGCTAGGCCCTTCGAGAAATATCGGCCGAGCATCAGTTGGGCCTGCCCGTGCCCACGCTCGGCCGCGGCCGCAAACCATTTCTGCGCCGCCACGTGATCGACCGGCAGTCCCTCGCCGGAGCTCTGCAGCGCGCCGAGAGCAAACATTGCGCCGGCATGTCCGTCGGCAGCAGCCCGTCGGAACAGCTGTATTGCGGCTTCGGGAGAGCGTTTGCCTCCGCTGCCATTGAGCAGCATCTCAGCAAGTGCCACTTGCGCATCGAGCATGCCGCCTTCGGCCGCTTGGGCAAACCAGGCACGAGCCTGTTGCGCGTCGGCAGCCACGCCGCGCCCGTCCCTGAGAATGCGCGCATACATGTACTGAGCCTCAGCCACGCCTTCAGCCGCGCGCCTCAGCCATTGCGCGGCGCGAGTTTCATCCTGGTGCACGCCGACGCCTTTGGCGAAACATAGCCCGAGATTGAAGGCGGCGATAAGGTCGCCCGATAATGCGGCCGCCTCGAACCACCCCGCTACGCTCGTGATATCGTCCGGCTCGCCGGCTCCCTGAAGAACAAGATTGGCCAGATCGACTTGCGCTGCCCGGTTCCCGCTGCTTGCGGCGGTGCGCAGCCAATGCGCCCCCTCTTGCTCGTCCCTGGCGACACCGTTTCCCGTCAGGTAGAGAGAGGCCAGCGCACGGGCGGCGGCCTGGTGCCCCCCCTCGGCCGCACGACGATACCAAATTGCCGCCTCTGAAAAGTCGGGCGGCCGGCTCTTCACGTAACGATCGCCGAGGAGATTCGCCGCCTCGAAATTACCCGCCAATGCCGCACGCCGTATCCAGGCCTCTCCAGCCATAGGATCCTGGTCGCCGAGGCTCCCGTCGACAAGCGCCAGACCCAATCGGAATTGGGCCGCAGCAAGCCCCTTCTCCGCAGCTGACTGATATAGTCGCACCGCGCCAGCAAGGTCGCCAGCGACACCGAGGCCATGTTCGGTCAGGATCGCGAGAAGATAGATCGCTGTCGGCAAGCCAGCGTCCGCCGCCCGCCGGACCTCATCGGCAATCCTGGACCGGTCTGCCGACAGACCCCGCCGTGCCAGCGAAAGGGCAAAACCAAGGCTTCCTTCGGCGCAGCCGGCCGCAGCCGACCGCTCGTACCACTTACAGGCAGCATCCGCGTCGCGCATCGGTTCGGGACCGCTGGTCAGGATGTAGCCGAGGAGTGCCTGGCCGGTGGCGGAGCCGGCCTCGGCCGCCTTCGTGGCAAGGTCGAGCGCTGACGCAAAGTCTGGCTCGCTCGTCGTGTCCTCCACGAACAGGCGTTCCGACTCGGAGCCCTTGTCAGCCTCGGCTGTCGCCATCCCGGTCACGTAAAGTGCGGCGAGAAGCGCCTGCGCATCAGCGCTCCCGTGATCCGCTGCTCGCCGCAGCCAGCGCGTCCCCTCTGCCCGGCTGGGCGGCACGCCGGAACCTTCGAGATAGCAACGCGCGACCCGATACTCGGCCTGGCCTATGCCCGCACGCGCAGCCGTGGCGAAGAGCGGAAAGGCCTCGGTGGGCTTGCCATTTTCAGCAAGCTGGGTCGCCCTGCGCAATGCTACGGATGGGCTAGCCAAACCAGTCAGGCGATCCAGAATTGTCATCGATGCCAGCCTCTGGCTGCTCCGGTTCCTCTTGAGCTGCAGACTACGGCTCGCGCATCGCTTCCTGACCGATCGGGAGCATCACCCCAAGCATGTATTTGAGCACCGTGCGCCGGCCGACCTGAACGTCGGCGGTCACCGGCATGCCGGGGGTGAGGGCAAACCCGGCGGGTACGTCATGCAGCGCGACCTGATCGATGGAAATGCGCGTCCGATAGAACGGTTCTGTGTTCGAGGGCAGCATTGCCAGCGAACTGTCTGGATCGCGGGCTTGCTCCTGAGCGGAGAAGGAATCCGGACTGAGCGTGCGCACGGTGCCGTGAGCGAGGCCGTATTGCGAATAGGGGAAGGTATCGAACTTGATGACGACAGGATCGCCGACATGGACGAAGCCACTGCTTCGGCCGACGACATTTGTCTCGATCTCGAGCGGCGCCTTGGCGGGCACCAGCGTGATCAGGCGCTCGCCCGACTGCAGGACCGAGCCGACCGACACCTTTGCCACGGACTGGACAATGGCATCTCCTTCGCTTTTCAGCTCGACCAGTTGCTTGCGCAGCTTTGCCTTGTTGAAGAGCTCGCGCGCGTCGGACATGCGAGAGCTCGCCTCCGACAAACCTTGCGAGACTTCCGCGCGCCAGCCTTGAATGTAGCCGGCGCGGTCGGCGGCTACCGCAGCCTGCTGGCGCCTGGCAGCTTCCGCCGTCTGCACGGCGTTGCCGAGCGCGCGCGACATTTCGGCCGAATTGTCCTCGGCCAGCAGGGTATTGAGGCGGCTCCCGACTTGCCTTTCTTCCAGCTGCTTGCGCATCTGTTCTATCGATGCCGCGACGGAGAGCCGCTGCCGGTAGCCAGCGGCATCAGATTGCGCGCGCGAGATCACGGAAGTGAGTTCATCGCTTTGCCGATCGAAATTCTCCAGCTTAGCCTCGTAGACCGCCTTGCGGCGCTCGAAGATCGAGGCCTGCAGGGTCCAGCTGGGGTCGAGGCCGTCATAGTTGAACTCCTTGCCGTCGGCCTCCGCCTTCAACCGTGCCACTTCGGCCTCAAGCGTAGAGACCTGCATGGCCAAGGCCTGCAGGTCTGCCGAGGCGAAGGTCGAATCGAGACGTGCAAGCAATTGGCCGGCTTGCACATGCTGTCCCTCGCGCACTTCGATCGAGCGGACGATCGCCGTCTCCAGCGGCTGCACGATGATGTTGGGCGATTGTGAAACCACGAGCCCCCTCGTCGTCACGACCTGGTCGACCGGTATCAGTCCTGCCACGGTGATCAAGACGATCACGAGGCTCGAAATCATCCATACGATGCCGCGCGCCGCCCGAGGAATCGGCGCATTCGAGACTGCTGTCGACGGCCATTGGAACTCGAGTATGGCCGGCGTCGTCGGATCGTTCGTTTTCGCTCGGCGCCAGCGAGCCTGGCGGACGGTGAGCGAGGTGCTACTCATGGCTTACCGGCCCTTGTTATCCAACTCATCTTTGGCGAGAACCACCATTTCAATCTCGACCCCGTTGCGGCACCACATCGTCAAACCAATCGCGGCGGTACGGCCGCCGGCCGGCCGCCACGATTGTCCAAATGTCGGTTCTGCTGCGACCACAGCTGGCGATAGAGCGCGCATCGTTCGAGCAGGACGGTGTGCGAAGCGACGTCGAGAACCTTGCCCTGCTCCATGACCAGGATCTGGTCGCAGTCGGTGAGCGAGGACAGCCGATGCGAGACGATGATCATGGTGCGGCCGCTGGCGATGCGCATGAGATTGGCGCTGACGACCGCTTCGCTTTCCGGGTCGAGAGCACTGGTGGCCTCGTCGAGAATGAGGATGGTCGGATCGTGGATGAGGGCGCGCGCGATCGCCAGCCGTTGCTTTTGACCGCCCGAAAGGTTGGGCGAACCTTCCTCGATGTAGGTGTCGTATCCGTTCGGCATGCGTTCGATGAATTCTTCCGCGCCGGCCAGATGCGCGGCACGCATGGCATCGGACAGCGTCAAGCCTGCGCGCCCGGCGATGATGTTGTCGCGGATCGACCCGCGGAACAGGAAATTGTCCTGGAGGACCACGCCGAGCCCCTGGCGAAGATGACGCAGGTTGATTTCCTTGAGGTCGACGCCGTCCAGCTTCAGGAACCCGCTGTAATCCCGGTTGATCCCCTGCAGCAGCCGCGCGATGGTCGATTTTCCCGACCCGCTCCGCCCGACAATGCCGAACATGGTCCCAGCCGGAATGTGGAAGCTGACCCGGTCGAGGGCGGGCGTCTTGGTACCGATGTAGCTGAACGTCAGATCGCTAAACGTAACTTCGCCGAGGAGCCTTGGCCGCAGACCGAGGGAGTTCGAACTCGTCTCCAACGGCCGGTTAAGGACGGATGCCGCCTCGCCGATTGCCGCCCCCACCTCCTCGTAGTCTTCGATCAGCCGCACCAACCCGACCAGCGGCTGGGCGACGCGTTGGGAGATCATCATGAAGGCGAACAGACCGCCGACCATATAGCCGGAACTGTCGCTCATCGCGAGATAGGCGCCGATCAGCATGGTGCCGAGCACCATTACGCGTTCAATGGGCGTAACCAGGGTCTGCGGCCAGCTGGCGAACTGCCCGAAGGAGAGGCGCGCGCTTCCCGCCTCCGCCACCTGCTCGTCCCAAAGCGCCTTGCGTTGCGGCTCGAGACCAAGCGCCTTCACGGTCTTAATGCCGACAACGGTTTCGCCCAGCGCCGCCGACTTCCAGGTCTCGGCCTCGATCACCCGCTGGTACCTTCGGCGCAGCGGCTTCAGGAAGGCAAGGATGATCAGCATGATCACCGCTGCGCAGGCAACGACGATCCAGGCAAGCGTCACGTTGATATAGAACATCACCGGCAGCAGCACGCACAGGGTGATCAGGTCCAGGAACGTGCTGAGCAGTTTGCCTGTCAGAAACTCGCGGATTCGATAGACCTGCGCGAGGTGGTACATTGTCTCGCCGGCGGGGTGGCGCTCGAAATAGTCGAGCGGCAGACGCAAGAGGCGGCTGAAAACGTGCAGCTGCAGCTTGGTGTCGAGGCGGGCTCCGACGACGTTGATGATCAGTCGCCGCGCGTGGCCCAGGAGCGTCTCGTATGCGAAGACGACAGCGACTATGGCCGACAAGAGCAACAGCGTCGAGACACTGTTGAACTGCAATACCTTGTTGACCACCGTCATGACGATGAGCGGCGGCAAAATGGTCAGAACGCTGAGTGTGAAGGAGGCGATGGCCACGTCGCGAAGCGGCCGGCTTTCGAGCCGCACCAGTTCGGCGATCCAGCGAAGGGTGAAAGGCGCATCCGCGGCAACATAGGATCGCGCGTTTCGCAGCAGCACCGCCTCGCCCGTCCACACCTGCGACAGGCGCAACTCGTCGACAGCGGTGGATGGACCATCGTCGGGCGCTTCCGGACTTTTGAGGAAGACCACGTTGCGCTCGGCACTCGCCCCGGTGAGGAGACCGGCGCCGCCATCGCTGAACAAGAGAACGACTGGTCCGGTATCTTGAAAGCGCAACAGGTGTGACCAGCGAACACGCACTGCGCGGGACCACATGCCGCCGTTCTGCGCCCATTCCGACAGGTCGGTAGCGCTTGGAAACGGGCCTGCGCTCGCTGCCCTGAATTCGTTCGGATCGAGCTCGATACCGTGATAGCGCGCGACCCGGAGCATCGCCTTGAGGCGCGGCCCGACCTGGTCGAACTCGGCGGGGCCACCGGGACTCCGCCCCATTTCGCTGGTGCCGCCGGGCATGCCGGTCGGGTCGGCCGCGGTCCCGGCGCGCAGCTCCACAGGCTGGATTTCAGCACTCCCAGGAACGTTCACCATGGACTCGCCTTCGGGTAGGCAGGCGGTGGTTCGACATTGCCCGCGGCGGACCAGTCCCGCCGGAATCTCTGGTGGCGCTGATGATACTCCACGGCGGTCGGTCGCGCGAGCCCCTTAACCACTCGGAAAGGCCGAACGCGCGGGCCCTGCCCTTCGGCAAAGCCCGCGCGCCCGCTTCTCAGCTTTGGACCGGCTTCTATCGTCGTCTGTCCGATCGCCATTCCTGCTCACTCATGCTCAGTCATGCGGCTTCAGAATGTCCTTCAGCGCCTTCTTCACCGTGTCGTCGCTGTTGGCGAAGCCGGCACCCTGCTTGTTCTGATCCGAGGTCAGGTCGGTGCTTGCACCCAACGGCTTGTTCTGGTTCTGACCAAATCCCCTGATCGTGTTGAGAACATTCAGGAGGTCGGTCGTCACCGAACCGGCGGCCTGGCTGACAAGCTGACGGAACGACGCATGGCTGACGGCATCACTGTCGGTCGAGCCGGATTGCAGGAACTGCGTCGTGTCCTTGAGCCCGAGCGAGTTGGCCGTGACCGCGGCGGTGCGATGGCCAGGCGAGCCATCGGCATCAGTGCCATCGTTGGAATGTCCCTTCCCAGGATTGCTGCTGTCGTTGTGGTCAGGATCATTGCCATGGCCGTTGTTGCCTTTGTCGCGATCACCGGTCTCGCCGCCGGGGCCGGTCGCTCCGGTCGGGCCCGTTGCGCCGCCCGGCCCGGTGGCACCCGTCGAGCCGGTTGCACCCGTTGCGCCGGTCGCACCCGTTGCTCCAGTCGCCCCAGTCGAGCCAGTTGCTCCGGTAGCTCCAGTCGAGCCAGTTGCTCCGGTAGCTCCAGTCGCGCCGGTAGCTCCGGTCGCACCGGTCGCGCCCGTGGCACCCGTAGCGCCGGTCGCCCCAGTAGAGCCAGTAGCTCCGGTGGCTCCAGTGGCACCCGTGGCGCCGGTTGCACCGGTTGCGCCGGTCGAACCCGTTGCTCCAGTCGCACCGGTGGCGCCGGTCGCACCTGTCGAGCCAGTAGCTCCGGTAGCTCCAGTCGCACCGGTGGCGCCGGTCGCACCTGTCGAGCCAGTAGCTCCGGTAGCTCCAGTCGCACCCGTGGCGCCGGTCGCACCTGTCGCACCCGTTGCTCCAGTCGCACCCGTTGCTCCGGTCGAGCCCGTGGCACCCGTAGCGCCGGTCGCACCTGTCGCACCCGTTGCTCCGGTCGAGCCGGTGGCTCCGGTCGCACCCGTCGAGCCCGTGGCACCTGTGGCTCCGGTCGCGCCGGTCGCTCCGGTCGCGCCCGTTGCTCCAGTTGAGCCGGTAGCGCCAGTGGCACCCGTGGCGCCGGTCGCACCTGTAGCTCCGGTAGCGCCGGTCGCCCCAGTCGAGCCGGTGGCACCCGTGGCGCCGGTCGCACCTGTCGCACCCGTTGCTCCAGTCGAGCCGGTGGCTCCGGTCGCACCCGTCGAGCCCGTGGCACCTGTGGCTCCGGTCGCACCGGTAGCGCCGGTCGCTCCGGTCGAGCCGGTATCGCCCGTAGCACCAGTGGCGCCGGTTGCTCCAGTCGCCCCAGTGGCCCCGGTCGAACCCGTTGCTCCGGTATCACCCGTTGCACCCGTAGCGCCGGTCGCACCTGTTGCACCCGTCGAGCCCGTTGCTCCGGTATCGCCGGTAGCGCCGGTCGCGCCTGTGGCGCCGGTTGCTCCGGTCGCACCCGTCGAGCCCGTTGCTCCGGTACCGCCGGTGGCGCCGGTCGCACCTGTTGCTCCGGTCGCACCTGTCGAGCCCGTTGCTCCGGTATCACCCGTAGCGCCGGTTGCGCCTGTCGCACCCGTTGCTCCAGTCGAGCCGGTCGCACCCGTTGCACCCGTAGCGCCGGTCGCACCTGTGGCGCCGGTTGCTCCAGTCGCCCCGGTAGCTCCAGTAGCTCCAGTCGCGCCGGTTGCGCCTGTCGAGCCGGTCGCACCCGTTGCACCCGTAGCGCCGGTCGCACCTGTTGCACCCGTTGCTCCGGTATCACCGGTGGCGCCGGTCGCACCTGTGGCGCCGGTTGCTCCGGTCGCACCCGTTGCTCCGGTATCGCCCGTGGCGCCGGTGGCACCTGTTGCTCCGGTTGCTCCCGTTGCTCCGGTATCGCCGGTAGCGCCAGTCGCACCTGTTGCTCCGGTCGCACCGGTCGAGCCGGTTGCTCCGGTATCACCGGTGGCGCCGGTCGCACCTGTGGCGCCGGTGGCGCCCGTTGCTCCGGTATCGCCGGTGGCGCCGGTCGCACCTGTGGCGCCGGTTGCTCCGGTCGGGCCGGTATCGCCCGTAGCGCCAGTTGCACCTGTTGCGCCGGTGGCGCCGGTGGCACCCGTAGCGCCGGTTGCTCCGGTA
>NZ_RZSR01001221.1:0-1464 GCF_004023265.1 Mesorhizobium sp. M1A.F.Ca.IN.020.06.1.1 | reverse complement strand
TCCTTGGGCGCCTCGGCCTTCGCAGGGTCCGCTTTCGGAGCCTCCGCCTTGGGCGCCGCACCGCCATCGCTCTTTGCGGCAGCACCGGCGTCCTCGCCTTCGCCTGCCAGAATGGCGATCACCGCATTGACCTTGACGCCTTCGGTGCCTGCCGGAACGACCAGCTTAGCGACTGTGCCCTCATCGACCGCTTCGACTTCCATCGTCGCCTTGTCGGTCTCGATCTCCGCGATCACGTCACCGGGCGCAACATGATCGCCTTCCTTGACCAGCCACTTGGCGAGATTGCCCTCTTCCATGGTGGGCGAGAGAGCCGGCATGGTGATGTTGATTGGCATGTTGTCCTCCCGACCGGCTCAGCGATAGGTGACGGCTTTGACCGCCTCGACGACCTCGCCGACATTGGGCAACGCCAGCTTTTCGAGGTTCGCCGCGTAAGGCATCGGCACATCCTTGCCGGCGATGGTGATGACCGGCGCATCGAGGAAGTCGAAGGCGCGCTGCGAGACCTGGCTGGCGATGTGGTCGCCGACCGAGCTCTGCGGGAAGCCTTCCTCCACCACGACCAGCCGGTTGGTCTTCTTGACCGAGGCGATGATGGTATCGAAGTCGAGCGGACGGACGGTTCTCAAATCGATGATCTCGGCGTCAAGGCCCATGCCGCGCAGTTCGGCCTCGGCCTTGACCGCATAGGTCATGCCGATGCCGAAGGAGACGAGGGTGACGTCCCTGCCCTGCTTGTGCACACGCGCCTTGCCGATCGGCAGCACGAAATCGTCGAGCTTCGGCACGTCGAAGGACTGGCCGTAGAGAATCTCGTTCTCGAGGAAGATGACCGGGTTCGGATCGCGGATCGCGGCCTTGAGCAGGCCCTTGGCGTCGGCGGCCGTGTAAGGCATCACCACTTTCAGGCCGGGGATGTGGCTGTACCAGGCGGCGTAGCACTGCGAGTGCTGGGCGGCGACACGGGCCGCGGCGCCGTTCGGGCCGCGGAAGACGATCGGCGCGCCCATCTGGCCGCCGGACATATAGAGTGTCTTGGCGGCCGAATTGATGATCTGATCGATCGCCTGCATGGCGAAGTTGAAGGTCATGAACTCGACGATCGGCTTCAGGCCTGCCATCGCCGCGCCCACACCGACGCCGGCAAAGCCATGCTCGGTGATCGGGGTATCGACGACGCGGCGCGGCCCGAACTCCTGCAGCAGGCCTTGCGTGATCTTGTAGGCGCCCTGGTATTCGGCAACTTCCTCGCCCATGACGAAGACATCGCCGTCGCGGCGCATTTCCTCGGCCATCGCGTCACGCAGCGCCTCGCGCACCGTGGTCGAGACCATTTCGGTGCCGGCAGGGATGTCCGGATCGGCCGCGACTTCCGCCTTCGGCGCGGCGGCGACAGGCGCAGCCGCCTCGCTTTTGGCCGCGGCGGGCGCCGGTGCCGGCGCGGCCGCTTCAGCCTTGGGC
>NZ_RZSR01001220.1:0-1466 GCF_004023265.1 Mesorhizobium sp. M1A.F.Ca.IN.020.06.1.1 | reverse complement strand
CTCGACATCAATGACTACGAACATCACGGCCAGCGGGAAATCGGATTCATCACCCGGCCGCTGCGCCGGCCTGCCGCGACGCTTGCTGCGGACAACTACTCCGTGCACATCCTCATGGATCGTATCGAAGCAATCGACCGTGAGGTCGGGCTCCCCTTCGGTTGGTTCTTCCTTATGACCCATGGCAACTGGGTCGAACCCGAGGTCGGCGCCATCATCGCGGACGGACTGCGTGAAGCGCGCGTGCGCCTCCCCGACCATGATGCGACGGTCCTGCTGCGCTGGGCGGACCAGCGCTATGGGTTCTGAGCGACCGCATCCGCTGAGCACGCAATCGCGGGCCGGCATCGGCGAATTGTCGAAGCAGGTTTGGTCTCAGAAAGACCCGGCACTGGTCGTCGATGTCCTTGCCGTCGCGATCTCATAGTCGGCGGCAAAACGCAATTCGCGCAGCGGCCGCACCCGCTTGATCGCCTCCTGATAGAGCGGATGCGCCTTGTAGGCTGCGAGCTCGGCGTCGGTGTCGAATTCGCCGTAAACGACGACGTCGACTTCCTTGCTGGCGGGATCGCTCCTGCGATTTTGCGCGACTTCGAGCCGGCGTGCGTGCGGGATGTTCGTCAGCAGCGCTAGCCCGTCCAGGATCGGTTCGAGCTTGCTGCTGTTTGCGGCGGTGAAAAAGACGATGTGTCGGATCATGATCTGAGTAGTGTCGGCATGGATTTGCGAGGCGGAGCAGTATAGGGCGTAATCCGTCTCAAGCCGCTGCACGCGTGATGGCTTCCGGTCGGGCCGGGATCCCAACATTGTCGATCAGCCGCGTCTCGCCCAGCCAGGCAGCCACGAGCAAGCGTCCGGGCCTGTCGAACCTGTGCATCGGCGCAAGGTCGTCTTCGCCCCGCAGCTCGAGATACTCGATCCGGGCGTAGCCTGCCGCGGCAATCGCCGACCGCGCCGCGTCGAGCGCGGCGTCGACCGGAGTTCCGCCGGCGATGCGCGCGGCGGCGTCGAACAGGATCGCGGCGAGCTTCGGCGCGGCCTGCCGCTGCGACGACGACAAGCGCACGTTGCGCGACGACATCGCCAGGCCATCCTCCTCGCGGACCGTCGGGCAGGCGATGATCTCGATTGGGATATCCAGATCCCGCGCCATCCGGCGCACAACGTGCAGCTGCTGGAAGTCCTTCTCGCCGAAGAACGCGAGATCGGCGCCCGTCTGCAGGAAGAGTTTTGCCACAACGGTCGCCACACCGTCGAAATGCCCCGGCCGGAATGCGCCGCACAGGCCCTCACTCACGCCTGCAACTGAGACCGTGGTGGCAAAGCCTTCAGGATAGATCTCGGAGGCATGGGGCGCGTAGAGAATATGGGTGCCCAGCGGAGCCAGCTTTGCGGCGTCCTCGTGTTCCGTCCGCGGATAGGCGACCAGATCGGCGGCGCTGTTGAACTGCTTCGGATTGACGAAG
>NZ_RZSR01001219.1:0-1470 GCF_004023265.1 Mesorhizobium sp. M1A.F.Ca.IN.020.06.1.1 | reverse complement strand
TCCGCAAGCCGCGCGGCTTTTCAGTCATCGGCGAAGCGGAAGCGCCAAGCTTTCTTGCCGGGCAGCCGGTCACGCTGATCTGGGGCGTCGGCAAGGCCTTGGCCGCGGCGCTCGAGCGCGACGGCATCCGCACCATTGCCCAGCTGCAGCGCATGGAGCGCGGCGAACTGATGCGCCGTTACGGTGTCATGGGCGACCGGCTCTACCGGCTTTCGCGCGGCGAGGACGACCGCCGCGTCGACCCCGGCGGCGATGCCAAGAGCGTGTCGGCCGAAACCACCTTCGACAACGACATCGGCTCGCTGGCAGAATTGGTGCCGGTGCTGCGCGGCCTGTCGGAAAAAGTCTCGGCGCGGCTGAAGAAATCCGGCATTGCCGGGCGCACCGTGGTGCTGAAGCTGAAGACGCAGGATTTCAAGCTGCGCACCCGCAACCGCCAGCTTGGCGATCCGACACGGCTGGCCGATCGCATCTTCCAAACCGGGCTCGATTTGTTGCGTCGCGAGACCGACGGCACGAAATTCCGCCTGCTCGGCATCGGCGTCAGCGATCTTTCCGACGACGGGAAGGCCGATCCGCCGGATCTGATCGACGTCCAGTCGCGCAAGCGCGCAATGGCCGAAACCGCGATCGACGAGCTGCGCGACAAATTCGGCAGGAAGGCCGTCGAGACCGGTTACACCTTCGGCAAGGGCCGTGCCGCCAACCCGCCCGAGCCGCTCGAGGACTGAGACCGGCTGGCATTCATGGGGACTTGATCAGGTGCGCTGCAGGTCGATCCGGCTCGTCACCATGGTCTTGCCAGTTTTTGGATCCGTGTCGGTCACCGTCAGCCGCATGCTGTCGCTGCCGGTCTTTTCGACGGTCAACTGCGCTTTGCGGTCGCCATTGACCTCCTTTGCCCAACGGATGCCGAGATTGAGCGCGTTGCCCGAACGGCTGCCGTTCAATTGCGCCGGCCCGGTACGCGAGCCGATGTAGACGCCGCTATAGCCCCTGCCGGTGGCCTTCAGATCCGCGCTGATCTCCCGCGTCATCAAGATCAGCCCGCGGCATTTGCCGTCGAGCGACAACGAGGTCGAGGTAGCGCCGGATTTGAAGTCGCAGGAGATATTCACCGTCGGCGCATTCGCGCTCACCTTGAAGGTGCCGTTGCCGGCGAAGCTGCCCTGGAACGAGCGCAGGAAATCTGCATCGTCGGCGTAGGCGCTCGCGGCAGTCATCAGGCAGCCGGCGAGAACGAGCGGAACCACTGGTCTCATCGAAATTCTCCCCCGTTGGAGCCGAAACACGCCTCCTGGCTTTGGAAGGCGCAAGCAGACTCAGGAACGCAAGCGATCTTGGCAGGTTCCCCCGCCGATATGACCGTTTTGAAACAAGGCCGGTTGGCGTGAGGGTATTTTAAGCCGGCGGCGGCTCAGGCCGAGAGCGCGGCCTTCACCCAATCCAGCCGCGCTGCCGGCACCAGCC
>NZ_RZSR01001218.1:0-1472 GCF_004023265.1 Mesorhizobium sp. M1A.F.Ca.IN.020.06.1.1 | reverse complement strand
GATCATGCCGCGCCGCGGATGATCCCATCTGAGCAGCGCCTCGAAGCCGGCGACGCTGCCATCCTCCAGCCGCACGATCGGCTGGTAGGCAAGCGTGAATTCGCGCCGCTCGATGGCGCGGCGAAGGTCGGATTCGAACTGCAGCCTGTCGGTGCCGACGGTGCGGAAGGCCGGCCGGAACGGCTCGATCCTGTCGCCGCCGAAACGCTTGGCCTGATGCATAGCAAGCTCGGCGTCCTTGACCATGTCCTCCGACGAGGTTTGCGCCGTCGTCCAGGTGATCAGGCCGATCGAGGCGGTGAGCACGATCTCGCGCTTGGCAAAGGTGATCGGATTGTTGATCGCATGCTTGATGGCATCCGCCATGGCGGCGATGCGGGCCGGATCCTGTTCCGACAGCAGCATCAGCGCGAACTGGTCGCCGGCAAAGCGCGACAGCGAATCCTTGGGCTTCAAGAGCCGGTGCAGCCGGCGCGCGATGGTCAGCAGGATGGTGTCGCCGGCCGAAATGCCGAGCCCGTCATTGACCTGCTTGAAACGGTCGATGTCGATGACGAAGACGGTCGGGCGCACCTTGTCCTCGGTGCGGGCGATCGAGATGATCGCCTCTAGCCGGTTCATGAACAGCTCGCGGTTAGGCAGGCCGGTCAGGTTGTCGTGCACGGCGTCGTGCAGCAGCCTTTCCTCGGATTTCTTCTGCTCGGTCACGTCGACCATGGTGCCGACGCAGCGGATCACCTCGCCATCCGACCCGATCACGGGACGGGCGCGCAGCGAGAACCAATGATAATGCCCGTCGGCGCCGCGCAGGCGGAAATTCTGGGCCACGCGGCCGCGGCGGTGCTCCAGCACCACGTCCAGCGTGGTGCGGAAGGTGTCGCGGTCGTCGGCATGCAGCACCGGCAGCCAGTTGCGGGCCGCGCCCGAAAGGCTGTTGGGGGCAAGGCCGAGTTGCAGGCTGATGTCGGGCTTGGTCACCACGCGGTCGCGCAGCACGTCCCAGTCCCACACGATGTCGCCCGAGCCGGCGACTGCAAGCGCCTGGCGCTCGAGGTCGGAAAACAGGCCCTGGTGCAGCGCGCCGCCGGCAAAAGCGTGCTGCATCACCGTGAAACCGATCAACAGGATGATCAGGATCAGGCCGCCGCCGAGCGCCGGCTGGGCGATGTCGTTGTCCAGCATGCCGGTGATCGCCATCCACGAGCCGCATAGCCAGAGCAGCACCATCACCCAGCTCGGCACCAGCATGATCGCGCGGTCATAGCCGCGAATTCCGAGGAAGATGATGAGGCCGAGGCCGGTGAGCGCCGTCGCGGCAAACGAGATGCGGGCGATGCCGGCGGCGACCGCCGGATCGACGATGGCCACGCCGGCAATCAGTAGCAGCCCGAGGATCCAGACCAGCGCGCCGTAGCTGAAATGGCCGTGCCATCGGTTGAGGTTGAGATAGGCGAACAGGAACACCACGAAGG
>NZ_RZSR01001217.1:0-1473 GCF_004023265.1 Mesorhizobium sp. M1A.F.Ca.IN.020.06.1.1 | reverse complement strand
GCCTCCCATAGACGATCCAGCGCGAGCGCTTCGGCATGACGTTGAAGATGACCGAGGCAAGCGGTCCGGTCACTGCGTCCAGGAAGATGCGGGGCTGCTCCGCCTTCATCACCTCGCGCAGCGCGGCCTCGAAATCCGCCGCCTTCTCGTTGAGCGCATGGGCGGCGCCCAACTCTTTCAGCAGCGGGATCTGCTCGTCGCGGCGCACGGTGACGATCGGCCGAAAACCCTCCTCTTTCGCCAGCCCGATGATCAGCTTGCAGAGCTGGCTGGCGCCGGCAGTCATGATGAAAGCCTTCTCACCCTCCTGCTTGACGATGTCGAACATGGCTAAGGCGGTCAGCGGATTGACGATCATCGCCGCGGCGTCCTCGTCGCGCACCGTGTCGAGCAGTGGAATACAGGAAGCCGCCTCGGCGACCGCGTATTCTGCCCAGGCGCCCCAGTTCGACACGCCGGTGGCGAAGGCGACGCGCTTGCCCGCAAGGCTTTTTGCGTATGGATCGTCGCCAGTCGAGGCCACGATTCCGACGCCCTCAAATCCGGCCGGCCGGCCCTGCACACGGGGCTGGCCGTATTGCCCTGTGATGAAGGCGATATCGGACGGGTTGATTGAGGCGAGACTGACCTTGATCAGCGCTTGTGTCGGACCAGGCGCCGGCACGGCGATGCTGCCGGGCTTCAAATAAGGCTCCATCGCCTCCGGCACGCTGGCCGAAGGCGTTTTGCTGTAGCCGTCGCCGACAAGCAGCAAGCCTCGCATTTCCGATGGAAGCGTCATGGCGGTCAGATCTTCTCCTGGGTGTATTTCCTGAGCTCGGCGCGCGCCACCTGCCGCCGGTGCACGGCGTCCGGCCCGTCGGCCAACCGCAGAGTTCTCAGATGCGTCCACGAGCGGGCGAGCGGCGTGTCCTGGCTGATGCCTTGCGCGCCGAACATCTGCACCGCCTCGTCGGTGACCTTGAGCGCGACGCGCGGCGCTACCACCTTGATCTGGCTGATCCAAGGGGCCGCAGCGCGTGCATCGCCCTGGTCGATCATCCAAGCTGCCTTCAGACACAGGAGCCTCGCCATCTCGATCTCCATGCGGCATTCGGCGACGATGTCGAAATTGGCGCCGAGCTTTGCCAGCGATTGGCCGAACGCCTCGCGCCGCACCGAACGCTGGCACAGCATCTCCAGCGCCATCTCGGCCTGGCCGATCGCACGCATGCAATGATGGATGCGGCCTGGCCCAAGCCGTCCCTGCGCGATCTCGAAGCCCCTGCCCTCGCCGAGGATCAGGTTCGCCGCCGGCACCCGCACATCCTTGAACCTCAGATGCATATGGCCATGCGGCGCGTCGTCGTCGCCATAGACCTGCATAGGCCGGAGCTTGGTGATCCCCTCGCTCTCCGCCGGCACCAGGATCATCGAATGCCGGCGATGCTGCGGCTCCTCGTCCGAGCCGGTCCTCACCATGACGATATAGAT
>NZ_RZSR01001216.1:0-1475 GCF_004023265.1 Mesorhizobium sp. M1A.F.Ca.IN.020.06.1.1 | reverse complement strand
GCCGTCATCATCGTGTTCGGCGCGCTGATCATCGGCGGCCTGATGGCCGCCTCGATGACCTTCGGCCACCGCAACGGCTTCCTGTTTGCGTTGGGCGGCGCCACTTCGGCCTGGATTTCGGGCAACGCGCTGCTGATTGACCGGCCGCGCATTTATGCGCTGTTCGTCGGCATTGCCGCGGTGCTGCTGATTGCCTCAACCATCACCCTTGTCGTGTAGTCAGTAGCCCAGCGCCTCGCCGGAAGCGGCGCGGCTGTCGATGGCTCCGTTGTAGCGGGCGCCGCCACCTTTCTCGATCTCCGCCAGGCTCTTGCCGCCGACAAGGATGCCGGCCGCCTGGCCCCAGGTCTGGTCGCTGAGATCGAGATGATAGCCCATGCCGGCAAGCAGCCTTTCGGTGTCGGGAGAAAGCCCGAAAGGCTCGACATAGACGGTGTCGGGCAGCCATTGATGGTGGATGCGCGGGGCGTCGATCGCCTCCTGAATGTTCATGCCGTGGTCGATGACGTTGACGATCGCCTCCAGCGTGATGGTGATGATGCGCGAGCCACCCGGGCTGCCGATGACCATGAACGGCTTGCCGTCCTTCACAACGACGGTCGGGCTCATCGAGGACAGCGGCGTCTTCTTCGGCTGGATCGCGTTGGCCTCGCCTTGGACCAGTCCGTAGAGGTTGGGCACGCCGGGCTTCTGGGTGAAATCGTCCATTTCGTTGTTGAGCAGGATCCCGGTGCCGTCGGCGACGACGCCGGCGCCAAAGGAACCATTGAGCGTATAGGTGACGGCTACCGCGTTGCCGTCCTTGTCGATGATAGAATAATGGGTGGTTTCCTTCGACTCGCCGAAGCCCTTGGGCATCAAGTCCTTCGAGACGCCGGCGCGGAACGGATCGATCTTGTCGCGGATGTCCTTGGCATAGCCCTTGTCGAGCAGTTTCGAGACCGGATTGTCGACGAAATCCGGATCGCCGAGCGCCGAATTGCGGTCGACATAGGCATGACGCATGGCCTCGACCATGACGTGGACGGTCTCGGCCGAGCCGGCTCCGAGATAGGACAGCGGATAGCCTTCGAGCACATTGAGGATTTCGCAGATGATGACGCCGCCCGAACTCGGCGGCGGCGAGGAGATGATCTCGTAGCCGCGATAGGAACAGGTCACCGGCTTCAGCTCGCGCACCGCGTATTGCTCGAAATCGCCTTTGGCGAGGATGCCGCCCTTGGCGCCGCTCGCCTTGACGATCGCGTCGGCAATCGGCCCCTTGTAGAAGGCATCGGGGCCTTTCTCGGAGATCGCCGAGAGCGAGGCCGCAAGGTCCGACTGAACTAGCTTCTCGCCGATGCCATAGGGCTTCCCGTCTTTTTTCAGAAAAATAGCGGCCGCTGCCGGATCCTTGGCCAGCCGGTCGGCGCCGCCGGCGAAGGAGGCCGCGTCGCCCTGGTTGAGGACGAAGCCGTCCTTGGCATAGGCGATCG
>NZ_RZSR01001215.1:0-1479 GCF_004023265.1 Mesorhizobium sp. M1A.F.Ca.IN.020.06.1.1 | reverse complement strand
GCCATCCTCGACAAGGTCATCGTCGAAAAATGGGCGCGGCGCGACAAGGACAGCCGCGCCGTGGTGTTCTCGCCGAAGGGCAAGCAGGAGTTCGAGAGGGTATTTCTGGCGTGACGGACTGGCCGGCTCGGCTGTTGGCTAAGCCCGCTTGAGCGGTTTGCCCAGCTTGAAGAAATCCGCCCACGGATCGGCCTTCTTCAGCTGCTTTAGCGTCGTGGCGTCGCCGAGCGGAAACGCATTGGGCGGCAGGCCCTTCTCGATCTCCGGCCAGGTCACCGGCATCGACACCGTCGCGCCCTTCTTGGCGCGCGAGGAATAGGGCGCGACCGTGGTCGCGCCGCGGCCGTTGCGCAGATAGTCGACGAAGATCTTGCCGGTGCGCGCCTTCTTCGACAGCGTCGCCGTGTAGCGGTCGGGCGCGGCCTGCTCCAGGGCGCGGGCGAAATCATGGGCGAAGTCCTTCACCTCGTCCCATTCGGCGGAGGGCTTGAGCGGCACCAGCACGTGATAGCCCTTGCCGCCAGACGTCTTGACCAGCGTCGGCAGCGACAGGTCGTTCAGCTTGGCTCGGATATCGAGGGCGGCGGCACGCACCGCCTCGACCCCGATGCCCTCGTCCGGATCGAGGTCGAAGATGATCTGGTCCGGCTTTTCCAGTTCGTCGACGGTCGAGCCCCAGATATGAACCTCGACGACGCCGTATTGGACAAGGGCTGCAAGCCCGTCGAAATCCCTGATGAACAAGATCTCCTCGCCGTCGGTCGGATTGTTCATCCTGGCGATCTTGTCGCTCATGCCCGGTGAGGCATGTTTTTGGAAGAAGCGCTGGCCATGGATGCCGTCGGGCGCCCGCACAAGGCTGAGCGGCCGGTTGACGACGAATGACTCAATTCGCGGCCAGACCAGGGCGTAGTGATCGAGGAGATCCTGCTTGGAGACCTTTTCGTCGGGCCACAGCAGCTTGTCGGGATGCGACAGCTTCACCGAGGTCTTCGCCGTTCCGGCCGAGGTTTTTGTCTCGGTCCTGCCGCTGCTCGCCTTTGCTCCGCTTTTTGTCTTGCCGTCGGCTTGCTTCGGCTTTTCCTGCACCACGTCCTCCGCCGGCTTGTCCTCGCGCAGCCCCTGGAACGAGGCGTGGCGGATTATATGGTCGGATGTCCAGCTGCGGAACTCCACTTCGCCGACAAGCTCGGGTTTGACCCAGACGAGGCCCTTGCCCTTCGGCACGGCGGCAGAAAAAGGCGACTTCGTCGTCTTGAGGCTGTCGAGTTTTTTCTTAAGGTCCGCAGCCACCTTGCCGGAAAAGCCTGTGCCGACGCGGCCGGCATAGTTGAGCTTGCCGCCTCCATGATAGCCGACCAGCAGCGAGCGCAGGCCGCGCCCGGTCTTGTCCGAGGGCAATTGGCCGCCGATGACGAATTCCTGGCGCAGCGTGCACTTCGACTTGATCCAGGTGAGGCCGCGGCCGCTGCGATAGGG
>NZ_RZSR01001214.1:0-1483 GCF_004023265.1 Mesorhizobium sp. M1A.F.Ca.IN.020.06.1.1 | reverse complement strand
GCTGTAGCACGCGCAGCAGGCGCGTCTGCGCCTCCATCGGCATGTCGCCGATCTCGTCGAGGAACAGCGTGCCGCCTTCGGCCTGCTCGAAGCGGCCGGTGGAGCGGTTCTGCGCGCCGGTGAAGGCGCCCTTCTCATGGCCGAACAGTTCCGATTCGATCAGGTCGCGCGGGATCGCGGCCATGTTGATGGCCACGAAAGGCCCGCCGCGGCGGCGGCCGTATTCGTGCAGCGCGCGCGCTACCAGCTCCTTGCCGGTGCCGGATTCGCCGCTGATCATCACCGTCAGGTCGGTCTGCATCATGCGGGCCAGCATGCGGTAGATGTCCTGCATGGCGGCCGAGCGGCCGACCAGCGGCATCGTCTCCGGCTGATCGTCGGCGCGGGAATCCAGCTTCGGCCGCTTCGGCTCGGCAAGCGCGCGGTTGACGATGTTGAGCAGCTCGGTCAGATCGAAGGGCTTCGGCAGATACTCGTAGGCGCCGGTCTCGGAGGCGCGGATGGCAGTCATGAAAGTGTTCTGCGCGCTCATGACGATGACCGGCAGCTCGGGTCGCGCCTTCTTGATGCGCGGCAGCATGTCGAAGGCGTTCTCGTCCGGCATCACCACATCGGTGATGACGAGGTCGCCCTCGCCGGCAGCCACCCAGCGCCACAGCGTCGAGGCGTTCGAAGTCACGCGCACTTCATGGCCGACGCGCGACAGCGCCTGGTTGAGCACGGTTCGGATCGCCGCATCGTCATGGCCCGCAGGCACGGCCGTGCAGCATCGCGGCTGCATGTGCGCATCGTCGCCATGTTCGCGCTGGTCGCCGCGATCCCGGCGATCATGGTCGCGATCATCGCCTCGATCACGCTCGATATCGGCCTCGACCGCTGGTTCGAGATCCGCACCAAAACGATCGTCAATTCGTCGCTGTCGATCGCCGATGCCTATGTCCAGGAAAATGCCCGCAACCTGCAGGGCACGACCCTGTCGATGGCCTACGACCTCGATGCCTCGCGCACGCTCTACGGGCTCGACCGCACCGGCTTCCTCGACCTCATGAACAAGGAGGCCGTCGGCCGCGGACTGGCGCATGCGGCGCTGATCAAGCCTGACGGCTCTTTCGTCATGAGCGCCAAGACCGACGCCGACTTCGCCATGCCTGAGCCGCCCCCTGGCGCGGTCAACACGGCCGCTGACGGCAAGCCGGTGCTGATCGAGCCGCGCACCCGCAACATCATGGGCGCCATCGTCAAATTGCGCGAGATCGAAGGTCTTTACCTCTACACGATCCGGCTCGTGGACCCAGACGTTATCAAGGCGCGGCAGATCGTTCGGTCGAACACCGACGAGTATCGCGGACTTGAAGAGAACCGTCGCACTTCGCAGGTCGCGTTCGCGCTGCCCTATCTGTCGCTGACCCTGATCGTCATCCTGTCGGCGATCTGGACCGGTATCGCCGACAGGATGACGATCAGGGTCAGCGACAGATAGGGC
>NZ_RZSR01001213.1:0-1487 GCF_004023265.1 Mesorhizobium sp. M1A.F.Ca.IN.020.06.1.1 | reverse complement strand
CGAGCCACTCCGACTTCAGTCGTAGGAAAGAGACCGACCGTGGCCCCGGGCCCTGGCGCCCGCGCGGACCGGCGACGCACGACAAGGCTGTCGCGGCATGGTCGGGCTAAAAGGATTCACGAAATATTTCGTGGGGGAACATCGATCGCGGGCAGCGGTTCTCATTGCTCAAGGCGGTCGAACCTCCTTGAATCAAACCCCGAAGACCAATCCCACACAACGGAGCTGCAGATATGCCTAATCAAGGCGGAACTCACCAACAGCACGTCAAAGCAGGCCAGCAGAGCCACAAGAACCGCGACGATCAGCGTCGCGGCCAGCAGCAGGCCGAGGACCGCAACATGCGTCAGCAGGATTCAGGTCAGCACAGGGGCGGCAGCGGCAACTTCGCCGAAGACCGCGAACGTGCATCCGAAGCCGGCCGCAAGGGCGGCCAGCGTTGAGCTTAAGCAGGCGTCCCGCGATCCCTTCGCGGGACGCCGCCCAGAACATCCAATTTGGAACTTCTTCCCCTCCCCTTGGTTCCTCCGAAACCCCGGCGGCTCGGCCGTCGGCAGGACGTTTGAACGGAGGCAACAATGTCCGTGCGCACACTTCACCCCGAACGTGTCGATGAGACACGTATGCAGGCCTATTCGACCTTCGCTCCGCTGCTCATCACCGCCCTGAGCCAGAAGCTGGCGCGCTGTCAAGGCAAGAGCGAGATGGACAAGGTCGAGGCGTCCCTCATCCGCGTCATCGAAGAAGCGGACGTCGTCACGGGAGACGTCGAGGCAATGAAGGAGTTCGCGATCGAACTCGTCGTGTCCACGCTGCGCAATGTGCGCGAGCATCCCGACGCCAAACAGGATGTGGAACAGATCGACGGCCGCCGCACGCAAGGACGCTCGGAGAACCCGGACACGCTGGAAGAACAATTGCAGTCCGGTCTCGAAGATAGTTTCCCGGCGAGCGATCCGCCCGCGGTCGTCTCCACCGCCATCAGCGGTGGCGCGAAGGACATCGTCGGCACCGACGAAGTGCTGCGCCGCAAGAAGGAAGCTGCCGAGCGCGGGCACGAAAACGAGAAGGCGTAGCCCCAGCCCCGCACGACCGCAGCCCGTTTCAGGCGCCCTGCCTCATCGCGGTCGCCAGCTCGGCGAAGGAACCAGTCCTTTCGCCAAGGGTTGGTTATCGGAAGGAGAAAACGATGGATAAAAGCAAACTTCCACATCGCCCGGGCGCTGGCCGAACGGCACAAGACGCGAGGCTGCCGACCAAGGGCGGCGACGATCCGGACGTGCGGTTCCTGGCCGAGAACACCGACCTTTCACCGAAGCAGGCGCGCGAGCTGATCCGCGAGCACGGGCATGACCGCGACAAGCTGCTTGAAATCGCACGAACCATGAAGGCCGAGGGCTGACCGGCTCTCTGAAAGCGAGGCAACGATGAGCAACTCACCCCGTACGGGACGTCCAGGCACATCCGATCAATGGCCACGTTGGGAA
>NZ_RZSR01001212.1:0-1488 GCF_004023265.1 Mesorhizobium sp. M1A.F.Ca.IN.020.06.1.1 | reverse complement strand
GTCGTCATAGGCGGCCAGCACGCGCTTCAGCACGTTGCGCGGCGTGAATTCGACGGAGCGGCCATCCTGGTGGACGAGGTCGCAGATCACCGCGGCGGTCGGATCTTCCTCCCAGGGCACGACGGTCAGTGTCGAGAGATCGGGCAAGAGCTTCAGGTCGCCGTCGTCCTCCGGATAGTGGAAGCCATTGCCGTCTTCCGGATAGCCGCCAGATATCGTCGTCATGAAGACGGCCGAAGGCAACGCCAGCGATGTGTTGGAGGTGAATTTCTTCGACGGCATCATCTTGCCGCGGGCGACGCCGGCCTGGTCCGGCGTGATGCACTCGATGTCCTCGATGCCGCGCCATTCCAGCCAGGCGCTGGCTTCCTTCCAGTTCTTCACACCGCGTTCGTTTTTCAAGAAGGCAGGCGTGCGGGCGCGTCCCCCCCGGCTCGACGGACGGACTTCCTTTTTTTCAGGCGGCATCATTCACCAGATTGTGTTGCGGATTTCAAAGTATAGCCGGGCGCCGTGGCGGAAGGAAAGGGGAGGCGCCCGCGTCGCCACAGGCAAGCCGAGCCGCAGCCCAAAGGAACCGGCGTGCCTGTCTTCTTGCTGGCGGCGCAGCGCCACAGGGTCTAGATGAGCCTGTAAGCAAAGGGTCGCACATGTCCGCTCCACGTTTGACCACCATCGGCTTCGATGCCGACGACACGCTGTGGCAGAACGAGCAGTTCTTCCGCCTGACCGAGAAGCGTTTTGCCGCCTTGCTGGCCGAGCACGGCGATCATGAGCACATCGCGGCACGGCTGCTCGAAGCGGAAAGGCGCAACCTCGCCCTCTATGGCTTCGGCATTAAGGGCTTTACGCTGTCGATGATCGAGACGGCCGTCGCGATCACAAACGGCGAGGTGCCCGGTTCGGTCATCGGCGAAATCCTGGCTGCCGGCCGCGAGATGCTCAGCCATCCGATCGAGCCGCTGCCGCATGCCCGCGAGACGGTCGAAAAGCTGGCGGACTCCTACCATCTGGTGCTGATCACCAAGGGCGACCTCTTCGATCAAGAGCGCAAGCTCGCGCAGTCGGGAATGGGTGATCTCTTCGATGCCGTCGAGATCGTCAGCGACAAGAGCGCAGCCACCTATGCCCGCATCTTCAGCCGCCATGGCGACGGTCCGCAGAACAGCATGATGGTTGGCAACTCGCTCAAGTCCGATGTGGTTCCCGCCATCGAGGCCGGTGGCTGGGGCATCCATGTGCCGCACGAATTGACCTGGGCGATCGAACACGCCGAGGCGCCTGTCGCGGAGCCGCGTTTTCGCGAGATCGCAGATCTGGGCGAGTTGCCGGCACTGGTCGAGGCAATAGCGAAGCCCGGCTGAGCGTCGCCTCTGCCTAGCCGCGGCCGACCAGGCGATCGATTACTGGTTGCAGCCTTTCGGGCGTGATCGGCTTGGTGACCACCGCGTCGACCACGCTCGACAGGCCGAGGCTGTCCGGCGTGCC
>NZ_RZSR01000121.1:0-9280 GCF_004023265.1 Mesorhizobium sp. M1A.F.Ca.IN.020.06.1.1 | reverse complement strand
CCCCGCCACGACGGCAACCGCGTCTGACGGCGAGACCCAACCGGAAGTCCAACCGGAAGCTGCCCCGACGCCGCCGCGCTTCAGCAAGGCGATGTAGGCGCGACGGCCTCCCGCGCCTTACGGAGCATGCAGCTTCCGACCGGCATTCTGGCTGTCAGCCGACGATTTTTGAAAAATCGGCGACCTGGTCGGTGGCGGCGCGGATGCGGGCAAGCAGCGCCAGGCGGTTGGCGCGCACGGCCTGGTCCTCATCATTCACGAGAACCCCTTCAAAGAATGAATCAACTGGTTCACGCAAGACGCTAAGCGTCAGCATGGCGGCGGAAAAATCTTCGTTTTGAATCGCTTGGCCGGCTTCCTTCTCGGCCTGATTCACCGCGGCCGACAGCTTCTTTTCCGCATCCTCGCGGAACAGCGCCGGCTCAACAATCTCGGCGACCCGTGTTTTCTTCTTCTCCTCGGCAGCCAGGATGTTGGCGGCGCGCTTGGTACCGGCAAGCAGGTTCTTGCCATCCTCCGTGTCGAGGAACTTGCCCAGCGCCTCGACGCGGCGAACGATCTGCAGAAGGTCGTCGGACTGCGGCGTGATGACGGCGTCGATAAGATCGTATCGTGCACCGCTTTCGCGGAGATATACCTTGAGGCGGTCATGGAAGAAGCCGAGGAGATCCGAAATTTGTGCGGCATCGCTGGCGAAGCTCGCAAAGGCGTTGGCGAAGACCGATGTCAGTCCGAGGCGAATGCGGTTCTCGATCAGGATCCGGACCACGCCGAGTGCAGCTCTTCTGAGCGCGAACGGATCCTTGCTGCCTGTCGGCTTTTCATCGATCGCCCAGAAGCCTGTCAGCGTGTCGAGCTTGTCGGCCAGCGCGACAGCAACCGACACCGGGTCGGTCGGCACCCGGTCGGACGGGCCTTGCGGCTTGTAGTGCTCCTCGGCGGCCGCGGCCACCGACGGATGCTCGCCCTGGAGCAGCGCATATTTGCAGCCCATGGCGCCCTGCAATTCCGGGAACTCGCCTACCACCTCGGTCTGCAGGTCGGCCTTGGCGAGCACCGCGGCGCGGGCGACGAGCGCGGTAATCTCCCCCCTCGAGGGGGAGATGTCGCCAGAGGCGACAGAGGGAGTCGTCTCGCGTGGAGTGCCAACCTCTTCCCTCTTCGAAATGCCAGAATGCGTCGCACCAGCCGAAGCAACCCCCTCTGGCCTGCCGGCCATCTCCCCCTCAAGGGGGGAGATCGACTTCGCCACCGTCGGCGCCAATTCCTCGGCCAAGCGCTTGATGCGCGCCACGCGCTGCCCTTGTGTGCCAAGCTTGGCATGGAAGGTCACATTGAGATGGTCAAGGCGCGCCATGCGCTGGTCGAGCGGCTTCTTTAGATCCAGCTCGAACTTCGCCGCCGACTCTTGCAGCGTGCCGAGGTCGGGCAGATCGCCCTGGTCGGTCTTCCAGAAATAGAGGGCGTCTGAGAGACGCGCCCGCACCACCTTGCCATTGCCGTAGGCGATCTCTTTGCCGCCGTCCTTCGCTTCGATATTGGCAACCAGGATGAAGCGATCGGAGAGTGGCGATTGGCCAATCTCCCCCCCTGAGGGGGAGATGCCCGGCAGGGCAGAGGGGAGTGCCTCGCGCTGAGAGAACGGCGGGACGGCACCCCCCTCTGTCGGCTTCGCCGACATCTCCCCCTCTAGCGGGGAGGTTGGGCGCGACGTCACGAAGCATTTCTGATTGGCGCGAATGGTTAGGCGAATGACCTCGGCCGGGATGGTGAGAAAATCCTGCTCGAACTCGCCCATCAGCACGACCGGCCACTCGACCAGGCCGGAGACCTCTTCCAGCAGGCCCTCGTCCTCGACGAGATCGAGGCCGTTGGCGAAGGCGACATTGCGGGCATCGGCCAGGATGATCTCCTTGCGCCGGTCGGCATCAAGCACGACCTTGGCCGTTTCGAGCTTCGCCACATAGTCGTCGAAGCGGCGCACGGTGATCGTGCCCGGTGCATGGAAGCGGTGGCCGTAGGTGACGTTGCCGGAGCGGATGCCGTCGATCTCGAAATCGACCACCACCGGCTCCTCGGTCTCCGGGCCGAAGGTGCAGACGATCGATTGCAGCGGCCGCACCCAGCGCAGCGAGCCGGGCTTGGCCGAGGCCGCGCCCCAACGCATCGATTTCGGCCAGGGAAAGTTCTTGATGATGCCCGGCACCAGCTCGGCGATGATCTCTTCCGCCGCCCTGCCCGGCTTCGAGATGTGGGCGACGTAGAAGTCGCCCTTCTTGGGATCGGAATGGACATGCGCCTCGGCGATCGACGAAAGGCCGGCCTTGCGCAGAAAACCCTGCACCGCCTGGTCGGGCGCGGTGGTCGAGGGGCCCTTGATCTCCTCGCGAATGTCCTTCGAGCGCGCCGTCAGCCCGCGCACGTCCAGCGCCAGGCGTCGCGGCGTCCAGTATTCGCGCGCCGCCTCATAGGTCAGACCCGCCTCGATCAAGCCGTCGGTCAGCATCTTGCGAAGATCGCCGGCCGCCTTGCGCTGCATGCGCGCGGGGATTTCTTCCGAGCGGAGTTCTAGGAGGAGGTCAGGCATCAGTTAGCTCCTTACCCTCCCCTTGATGGGGAGGGTCGGCGCGCAGCGCCGGGGTGGGGTGGCGGCGTTTCAGCCGCCAGCACCTTCGGCACCATCGCGCAGACCAAGGTGTGATTTTCGTTCTTCCACAGCCGCATAGATTGTATCGAGAACGGAATCCAGTTCGTTTTTTATCTCGTGGTTCCAGAAGCGGACGACGCGATAGCCCTAGCTCTCAAACCATCTCGTTGGGACTGCATCATGGCACTGCTGGCCATCAAAGCCATGTTGGAAGCCATCCACCTCGATGATCAGCTTCAGCCGATGGGAGATAAAGTCAGGATAGTAACCGCCAACCGACGCTTGTCGACGAAAGTGCGTTCCTTCGACCGGAATACGCCAGAGGTGCCGCCACAGCCTGCGTTCCTCCTCGGTCATTGCCGCGCGCAGCCTTCGTGCGGACTGCAGCTTGAACCGAACAAGTTTTGGCATAGGGAAGCGCCCGTCACCCCCACCCGCCGCTTCGCGGCGACCTCCCCCATCAAGGGGGAGGTAGAGGGCGCATAGCAACTCGGCTCGCGCCTGTCACCCTGCCTGCCGGTCGGCAGTTCGAGCTATTTCAGGAAATTTTCAGTTCTTTGTCGGGACGACACGAGCCCACCCGTCATAAGAACAGACACCCCATGAACCAAACACAGTGCTGAAGCGACCAACGCTCAGACGGAGAACTATTGGCTGAACGACCATGAAGACGGCATCGAGAATCCTGCAGATCCTGGCACTGAGCGCCTGCTTCGCCGCCCAGATGCATGGCACATTCTCGATGCCGGGCGTGCGACAGGCACTGCGGACGATCGATGCCGCGACAGTCCAGATCACGTTGCCGATGGCAGCCGCCGCCGAGATCGCCAGCGTGACTTTGGGCTAAGTCGCCAGGCCGCCCGCGCGCGTCTGCAGGAACGCCTCTCCGCAAGCCTTGGCAAGGTTGCGCACGCGCAGAATGTAGCTCTGGCGCTCGGTCACGGAAATCACGCCGCGGGCGTCAAGCAGATTGAAGACGTGGCCGGCCTTGATGCACTGGTCATAGGCGGGGAAAACCAGACGGTGCATCGACGAATTGTCGTTCGACGCCGGCGCGCCGGCGGCGAGCAGCGCCTTGCACTCGGCTTCGGCGTCCTCGAAATGCCGAAGCAGCATCGCCGTGTTGGCGAATTCGAAATTGTGGCGCGAATATTCCTGCTCGGCCTGCAGGAACACGTCGCCATAGGTGACCTTCTCAGGCCCCTCGCGGCCGTTGAAATTCAAGTCATAGACATTGTCGACGCCCTGCACATACATGGCGAGGCGCTCGAGCCCATAGGTGAGCTCGCCCGCCACCGGCGCGCATTCGATGCCGCAGACCTGCTGGAAATAGGTGAACTGCGACACTTCCATGCCGTCGCACCAGCACTCCCAGCCGAGGCCCCAGGCACCCAGCGTCGGGCTTTCCCAATCGTCCTCGACGAAGCGGATGTCATGCAGCAGCGGATCGACGCCGATGGCTTCCAGCGAGCCGAGATAGAGTTCCTGCAGGTTCGGCGGGTTCGGCTTCAGGATCACCTGATATTGATAGTAATGCTGCAGCCGGTTCGGGTTCTCGCCGTAGCGGCCGTCCTTCGGCCGGCGCGACGGCTGCACGTAAGCCGCGTTCCAGCGCAACGGGCCGAGCGCGCGCAAGGTGGTGGCGGGGTGGAAGGTGCCGGCGCCGACTTCCATGTCGTAGGGCTGCAGGATGACGCAGCCGTAAGCTGCCCAGTAGTTGTGCAAGGTCAGGATCAGCCCCTGGAAGGAGCGGCTGGGATGCATGTGGGCAGGGATCTCGACGGTCACGGCGGCCTCGGAATGCGCTGGGAGTGGGCTTTCCCTAGTTGCCGGGCCGGCAAGCGTCAAGGCAGGGCGCCGCATCGAGGAGAGGTTGAAGCTTTGCCGGCGGGTGGCCCATTGCCGGCCGATCACGCGGGCCGTTTGCTTCGGCGAGCCGCAACGACAAAGGTTCCCGCCATGCTCGGTCAACTCACCGTCCGCCCCGTCACCCAGCAGGATTACGAGCAGTGGCTGCCGCTCTGGGACGGCTACAACGAATTCTACGGCCGCTCGGGCGAGACCGCGCTTGCCGGCGAGATCACCCAGATGACCTGGTCGCGCTTTTTCGACGCTTACGAGCCGGTGCATGCTCTGGTGGCCGAGCGCGACGGCAAGCTTCTCGGCCTCGTCCATTATCTCTACCACCGCTCGACCACGGCGATCGCCCCGAACTGCTATCTGCAGGATCTCTTCACCTCACAAGCCGCGCGCGGCCACGGCGTCGGCCGGGCGCTGATCGAAGGCGTTTACGAGCGCGCCAAAGCCGCGGGCTCGGGTCGCGTCTACTGGCTGACGCATGAGACCAACCACACCGCCATGCAGCTCTATGACAGGATCGGCGAGCGCTCGGGGTTCGTCGTCTACCGCAAGATGTTTTGAAAACGTTGCGGGGCTCCCAAGGGCCCCGCCAAACTGCAGAAATGTGCGCCTCAGCCCTTCGGCGCCGCGGGCGGGACCGGTTTCACCTTCGGCGTTTCCTGCGCCGTGTTGGACTCGATCGGCGGCAGGCCCTTCAGCAGCTTCTGCTGCAAGGTGGCGAGCACATCCGGGTCCGGCTTCAGGTCGCGTGCCTGGGTCCACTGGAAGGTCGCTTCCAGCTTGCGGCCGACGCGCCAATAGGCGTCGCCCAGATGGTCGTTGAGAACCGGATCCTCGGGCTTCAGCGACACGGCGCGCTCCATTTCGCGCACGGCGTCGTCGAAGCGGCCGAGGCGGTAATAGGCCCAGCCAAGCGAGTCGACGATGTAGCCGTCGCTTGGCCTGAGATCCACGGCCTTCTGGATCATCGCCAGGCCTTCCTTGAGGTTCGTGTTCATGTCGACCCAGGAATAGCCGAGATAGTTCAGAACCTGCGGCTGGTCGGGCTGCAGCTCCAGCGCCTTGCGGAAATTGGGCTCGGCCTTCGGCCATTCCTTCAACCGCTCATAGGCGATGCCGCGCTGGTAGAAGATGTTCCAGTTGGCGGCAGTCGGCGTCTTCAGCTGTTCGACCGCCTTGTCGTAGAGATTGGCAGCCGAACGGTAGTCCTCCTTGGAGGAGTAGACGCCGCCAAGCGCCAGGTAGCCGCGCATGTCGGTCGGGTGCGCATCGACATAGCCCTTGAGATGCGCGATGGCTTCGTCGTGACGGTCGATATCGGCAAGGTTCAGGCCAAGCTGCAGCTCAGAAAGCTCCTTCAATGGCGAGGAGGCCGGAATGCGCCGATAGAGCGCGATCGCGCCTTCGCCGTCCTTCAGCTGCTCGGCGACGGCGGCGAGCTGCACGAGGGCGGCGTCGCTGTCCGGCTTCAGCGCCAGCGCATATTGCAGATAGAGCCTCACGAAAGGCTCGCCGCCGCCACGGTTGAGCGCGGTGGCGAGGTCGAGCAGGATTTCCGAGGCGCCGTCGGCCGGGGTAGCGACCAGGGGCTCGATCTTGTCGCCTTTGCTGATCCTGTCGCGCAGCGTGGTGATTTCGAGCTTGCCAGGCGCGAAGGCTTCGGCCTGGTTCAGCACCGCCATCGCCTTTGTCTTGTCGCCCTTGCGGGCGAGGAACGAGGCATAGGCCTGGGCATTGCGCATCCACGTCTCGGGCGCGGAGCCGCCGGCGGCGGTATCGGCCAGGGTGGCGGCGTAGATCTCATCGGCCTTGGCGGAAAGGCCGGCGGCGTCGGCGATGAGGGCGCGATGGAAGGACTTGAACAGGCCGAACCAGTCCGGCCCCTTCAGCTTGTCGATCGAAGCCATCGCCTCGGAGGCATCGCCCGCGCCTTCCTTGGCCCAACCGTCCATGACGCCGGAGAGCAGCCGGTCGAGATCGGATTCGAGCGACAGCTTCAGCCAGTACTGAGCCTTGGCGTAGTCCTTCTTGTGGAAGGAATCGACGGCAAGCGCCAGACGCGAGAAGCGCTCGACATCGGGAACTTCCTTGAGCTTGTCGGCATAGACCAGCGATTCCTCGAAGCGGCCCTGGGCGACCAGCGCCAGCATGAGGCTCTGCTGCAGTTCGGTGTCATTGGGGGCAAAGGCCAGGGCCTGCTTGTAATAGGCGATGGCATTGTCGAGATCGTTGTCGCTTTCGGCAATATGGGCGGCAAGATAGGCGCCCGAAA
Source organism: Mesorhizobium sp. M1A.F.Ca.IN.020.06.1.1 (assembly GCF_004023265.1). Lineage (NCBI taxonomy): Bacteria > Pseudomonadati > Pseudomonadota > Alphaproteobacteria > Hyphomicrobiales > Phyllobacteriaceae > Mesorhizobium > Mesorhizobium sp. M1A.F.Ca.IN.020.06.1.1. The sequence goes on along the minus strand of NZ_RZSR01000121.1, from coordinate 2,501 downwards.
AGGACGTGATCTGGACCGGTTGGGAGTTTTCCTTGGCATGGGCAGGCGGCACCGACAGCGCCACACCCGCTAAAAATGCCAGCCTCGTCAGCCAGCGCGCACGTCCTTGCCGCATTGTATCCCTTTCAGCCAGACGCGATCCCCCCTTGGCGGACCGCCCACAGAGTCGATGTTTTCCCGACAAAGCATGGCCTTTTTGGGGTCAGGCTTCAATCCGCAGCGAATCACAATGCAATCATCGGGCTTAAAAAATACGGCGTGCATCCAAAAAGTCCGGCGCGGGAAGCCGCAGACAGCGCCGCCTAAAGACGCGTATCTTGGAATCCGCTGAGGGCAACCGCGCTGCACAGGTCGGACCATTCGCAGCCCGAGCACGCCTGACGCGTCAGGCCGGAGGAAAACGCCTTGCGCATCGGCGCCAGGCTGGAGGCATCCAACACGAGCCGGTCGCCGGCCCGGACGGGCCGGCCGAGGAGAGCGCCGACGTCGCGCGCCGCGAGCGCGTCGCGCTCGGCGGCGCCTTCGCCCAGGCAGTGCGGCTCGCGCTCGTCCAGCATCGGGGCGCAGATGGCGTCCGGCCCGGACACGATCAGGACCGCCTCGCCCTCGCCCAGCCGCTTCACCACCTTGTCGTAGTTGGCGGTGAAGGCGGGCGAGTAGCCTTTGCCGACATAGGTCAGCAGGCAGAGCAGATGGTGGGCGCGCAGCCTGACAGTCATTGCATCTTTGACGAGTGGTCGCGCGGTTCGGCCCGATAGGTGGAAAAGAGCTTCAGCGTCGCGGCGCCCAGCGCCGACTTCAGGAGGCCGCCGACAATGAAGGGCAGGAAGCCGAAGGTGATGGCCTTCTCGGCGCCGATCATGGCGGCAAGCCAGGCCGTGCCGAGAACCAGGCAGAGAAGATTGCCGATGAGCATGGCGGCGAAGGCAAGCATCACCCGATTGCCGTTCCAGCCGCGCTCGGCCAGCCAGCCGACGATCGCACCGACGATCGGGAAGGAGAAGAGATAGCCGCCGGTCGGGCCCATAAAATGCTGCACGCCGGCCGCACCGCCGGCCAGAACCGGGAAGCCGGCGGCACCCTCGACAAGCCAGGCCGCGATGGTCAGCGCGCCGAAGCGCCAGCCATAGAGCGCACCGACCAGCGTCACCGCGAAGGTCTGCATGGTCACCGGAACCGGCACCATCGGCACCTCGATATAGGATGACAGCGCCAGGAACAGCGAGCCGAGGACGACGGCGCCGAACTGCCAGGCAACGGAGCGGCTGTGCAGTTGGAGCGGGCTGAAGGAAGACTGGCGGGTCGAAACGGCGATGTTTGTCACGGTGAGGTCCCTGGTTGAGTTGAAATTATAGATAATTCCTGCAATCGATCTATTATCGAATCCACATTTTTGCGGAGATAGCAAGCGCTGCCTTGCGGAGGCAGATCGCAGGAGCAATGAGGCTCAGCCATTCACCGACATTTGACTGCTACGGAGCGCAGAAAGGCAGCTGTGTCTGCGTTCTCGCGCTAGCCGACGATGGCGAAGGCGTCGCGAGTCCTGCCGGAAGCGGTCTTGACCGGTTTCTGCCCGATCCATTGCACATGCCGGCCGAGCGTGGCGGCAGCCGATTCCGTGTTGCCTTGCCTCAGCGCGCTCAGGATCGCGCGGTGATCCTGATCGGTGCGGGTCTCCCATTCGGAGCGCCAGGCGGCGAACAGGAAACGCGCGCTTGCGGCATGCAGGTCATCGATGGTGGAGAGAAGACGCGGCATGTTGCAGGGCGTCAAGATCAAGCGGTGGAAGGTGCGATTGGCCTCCTCCCAGGAGCGGACATCGCGGGATTTGTCGCCCGCCTTGGTCGCCTCCTCGGCGCGGTCGAGGATCGCCGGCGTCAGATGCGGCGCGGCGTGGCGCAGCGCCAACACTTCGAGCGCGGCGCGCATCTCGGCCACTTCCCTGACCTCGCCGAGATCGAAAGCGGCCACACGCACGCCGCGGCGCGGCTCGCTGATCGCCAAACCCTGCGCCTCGAGGCGGCGGAAGGCCTCGCGCACCGGCACGTGGCTGGTGCCGAATTCCTCGGCGACATGATCCTGGCGCAGCCGCGATCCGGGCTCGATAGCGCCCGAAATGATGCGGTCCGCCAGTTCCTTGCTGATGCGGACGGCGATCGTGTCCTCTGTGGTGGCCATGTTTTATAGATAATTTGCTGAGCTGCCGTTTGTCGAGACGGCCAGAGCGGAATCACAGGCGCCCGCCCGGCGGACGCCAGGCGATGCCAAGGAGAACCGACAGGCGCTCAGTTGACGCGGCTGATGCAGAAATCGATGACGTCGATCAGCGCCGATTTCTGCGGCGTCGCCTCCAGCGGCGCGAGCGCGTCGCGGGCGATCTCGCCGAAGTGACGGGCGCGGCCAATCGTGTCGGCGATGGCGCCATGGCGGGTCATCAGACCGATCGCCTTTTCGAGCCCGGCATCGTCGGCGACATTTTCCTCGATGGCGCGCTTCCAGAA
>NZ_RZSR01001211.1:0-1493 GCF_004023265.1 Mesorhizobium sp. M1A.F.Ca.IN.020.06.1.1 | reverse complement strand
CTCGGGCACCGTCTACCATCCCGTCTCGACCTGTCGCATGGGTCCGGACGCTTCGCGCGCCGTCGTCGATCCCCGACTTCGGGTGCATGGGCTCGAGGGCTTGCGTGTGATCGACGCATCGATCTTTCCCGACAACATCACGGGCAACACCAACGCCGCCGCAATCCTCACCGGATGGAAAGGCGCCGAGCGGGTTCTGGAGGATCAGAAATGAAAGTCACCGACGTCAAGACCTGGGTTGTCGGCAACCCGCCGCCCGGCATCGGCGGCAAGTATTTCATCTTCGTCAAGCTCACCACCGATGGCGGCGTGGTCGGCTATGGCGAGGCCTACAACGCCACCTTCTCGGCGCATGTCACTGCCAAGATGATCGAGGATATGGCCGAGCGCTACCTCATCGGCCGCGATCCGCACGATATCGAGAACCTCTTCCGCCGCGTCTATTCCTCCGGCTTCACCCAGCGTCCCGACGTTTCCGGGATGGGGTGCTTTTCGGCACTCGAAATGGCCTGCTGGGACATCATCGGCAAGGAGGCCGGCAAGCCGGCCTACAAGCTGCTCGGCGGCCAGGTGCACGAGACGCTGCGCTCCTACACCTATCTCTATCCGCACACCGGCAGCGTCCATTCGGAAGACGCCCGCGGCCAGAACGTCTACAACGATCCCGACATGGCCGCGGCCTGCGCTCTGGAATATGTCGAGCAGGGATTCAACGCCGTCAAGCTCGACCCGGCCGGGCCTTACACGGCCTATGACGGCCATCAGCCGCGCCTGATCGACATCGACCTCTCGGCGCGCATGATCAAGGCGATCCGCGAGGCGGTAGGCACCAGGGCGGACATCCTGTTCGGAACCCATGGCCAGTTCACCGCCTCCGGTGCGCTTCGTATGGCCCGTGCAATCGAGCCCTACGATCCGCTGTGGTTCGAGGAGCCGGTGCCGCCGGACATGCCCGAGGTGATGGCGCAGGTCGCTCGCGGCACCTCGATTCCTATCGCCACCGGCGAGCGGCTGACGACAAAATTCGAATTCGCGCGCGTCATCGAGAACCGCGCCGCGACCATCCTGCAGCCGGATCTCGGCCGCTCCGGCGGCATTCTCGAAACCAAGAAGATCGCCGCCATGGCCGAGGCCTACCACATCCAGGTGGCGCCGCATTGCTATTGCGGGCCGATCGTCGGCGCCGCCAACATCCAGCTTGCGGTGACTCTGCCCAACTTCCTCATCCTGGAATCGTTGAAGCAGTGGGACGGTTTTCACGCCACGCTGCTCAGGAAGAAGATCGAATGGCAGGATGGGAACGTCATCCCGTCGAAGGAGCCAGGCCTCGGTGTCGAGCTCAACGAGGAAGTCTGCGAGGCGCACCCCTATAGCGGCAAAGACCTGCATCTGCAGATGATGCAGACGCCGCTGATGCCGTGACGGCGCGCCTCGCCTACGCCTTCATCGGCCTTGGTCATCTCGGCGGCAACCTTGCCGCCAGCCTGCTGCGC
>NZ_RZSR01001210.1:0-1494 GCF_004023265.1 Mesorhizobium sp. M1A.F.Ca.IN.020.06.1.1 | reverse complement strand
GATCGGCACTGTTCTCGCGCATGGCGAGGGTGAGAATGTCACCTTCGGCGCGCCGTTCGTCGATGGCGCTCTGGTCACGGCGGAAGTCGTCGAGCAGGGCAAGAACCGCACCGTCATCGCTTTCAAGAAGCGTCGCCGCCAGAATTCGCGCCGCAAGATCGGCCACCGCCAGCTTCTGACCACCGTCAGGATCTCCGAGATCCTGCTGGGCGGCGCCAAGCCGTCGAAGAAGGCCGCCGCCAAGGCTGAGGCCAAGGCGCCCGAAGCCAAGGCGGAAGTCGCCGCCGAGGCGAAGGCCGAAGCCGCTCCGAAGGAGGCCAAGGCCAAGAAGGAAGCCAAGGCAGAGGCCGCCCCCAAGGAAGCTCCCGCCAGCGAAGAGGCCAAGGCCGCGCCGCTGTTCAAGGCACCGAAGGGCGAGCCGGACGATTTGACCGTGATCAAGGGCATCGGTCCCGTCGCGGCAAAGGATCTCGCCGAGCAGGGCATCGTCACCTTTGCGCAGCTGGCCAAGCTGACCGAGAAGGATGTCGCCAAGATCGACGAGCACATGCCGTTCAGCGCCGACCAGATCAAGGATTGGCGCGAGCAGGCCAAGGAGCTGGCGAAAAAGAAGTAAGGACGGTCGGCGATAATCGTCGCCGGTACGCACTTGAAACGGAACGCGAACGCGTTCATAAGACCATTCAAGCGCCTCAGGGCGCATCGGAGTTAGTTAGATGGCACACAAGAAAGCTGGCGGTTCGTCGCGCAACGGTCGCGATTCGCACTCCAAGCGTCTCGGCGTGAAAAAGTTCGGTGGCGAAGCCGTCGTCGCCGGCAACATCATCATTCGTCAGCGCGGCACGCAATGGCATCCGGGCACCAACGTTGGCATGGGCACGGACCACACCCTTTTTGCGCTCGAAGCCGGCGCAGTCACCTTCAACAAAAAAGCCAACGGCCGAACCTACGTCTCGGTAAACCCGATCACCAAAGCAGCGGAGTAGCCGGTTCCGCACCATAACACCGGCGCCCATCTCGGGAACCGGTGTCTGGCCAGGCCAGGAAAAGGATCAGGAGAGATGGGCTTCCATCTCTCCTTTTTCATTTTTCTTTGCCCTGGAGGACTAAAATGGTTGCCGAAGCGGAAGACACCGAAGACGAAAGTTACGCGATCGATTGCCCGGTGCTCGCCACCGAGCGCCTGGTCATGCGCGCTCCGCGCGAGAGCGATCTCGCGCAACTCGTCGCTCTGGCCGACAACCGTCACGTCGCCGAAATGCTGGCCCGCATGCCGCATCCTTACGGCGAAGCCGAGGCCCGCGCCTTCCTCGCCATGGCCTCGTCGCGCCGCGCCGGCATCGCCTATGCGCTGACGCTCGCCGGCACCGGCACTTTCGTCGGCTGCGCGGGGTTGAATACCACCGATCGCGGGCTGGAGCTGGGCTACTGGATCGGCGAGCCTTACTGGAAGCGCGGCTATGCGACCGAGGCGGCGCACGCGCTGGTCGACCT
>NZ_RZSR01001209.1:0-1498 GCF_004023265.1 Mesorhizobium sp. M1A.F.Ca.IN.020.06.1.1 | reverse complement strand
ACCCTAAGATGACGAAGTGATGAGTATGTGTCCCGCGACTTTGCCCGGGAACGTTTCGCCCTCTCCCGCATCCAATGGCCGTCAACTGAGAATGAAGCCCGGTGCCAATGTGCCGGGCGAAGGAGATGCCATGTTTATCCGACCGACCGCAGCCCTCGCAGCCTTCCTCCTCGTCAGCGCAGCGCCGCTGGCTGGAGCCGCCGAGAAGCCGACCGACCCGCAGATCGCCCATATCGCCTATACGGCCGGCGTGCTCGACATCGAGGCGGCGAAGCTGGCGATCCAGAAGTCGAAAACCAAGGAGGTCGTCGACTTTGCCAAGGATATGGAGCGCGACCACGAGGCGGTGAACAAGCAGGCTCTCGACCTGGTGAAGAAGCTGAAGGTGAAGCCGGAAGACAACGCCACCAGCCAGGCGCTGACCAAGGCGGCGAGGGAAGAGCGCGCCAAGCTGGCAAAGCTCGAGGGCACTGCCTTCGACAAGGCCTATATCGAGAACGAGGTCGCGTATCACAAGCAGGTCAACGGCGCGCTCGAAACCCTGCTCATTCCTTCGGCCAGCAATGCCGAGTTGAAGAGCCTGCTCGAGACGGGGCTAAAAATCTTCCAGGGACATGAGCAGCATGCCGAGCATGTCGCCGGCACGTTGAAATGAGGGCGGGCGCGTTATCGCTGCTCGGCTCGCTGGCGCTGGCGCTTGTCCCTTCGCCGGCGCTCGCCGCCACCATCGAGGTGACGATCGACAGGCTGGTCTACTCGCCGGCGAGCGTCGAGGCCAAGGTCGGCGACACGATCGAGTGGGTGAACAAGGACGTCATCGCCCACACCGCGACAGTGAAGGGCGGCTGGGAGGTGATGATCCCGCCGAAATCGAAAGGCAGGATCACCCTCAAGCGAGTGGGAGCGGTCGACTATTTCTGCCGCTTCCACCCCAACATGAAGGGGCACCTCAACGTGGCGCCCTAATCCGCCGCGGGGTCGCGCCGAAACGAGGCGCGCCGTGCCTCGCTGAGCCGGGTGACGTGCGTCCATGAGCCGTCATAGATGGGCTGGCGCCGCTCGATCCAGGCGCTGAGCCCTTCGCCGAGGTCGGCGGTCGGGGCCATGCGGGCGAACTGCTCGGCCTCGACCAGCAGGCCTTCGGCGATGCTAAGGTTGATGCCGCGCGCCACCGCGGTGAGGATGCCAGCCACCGCCGCCTGCGAATGGCGGATGATGCGGTTCGCAAGATCGAGCGCGGCGGGCATCAGCTCCTCATGCGGCACGACTTTGTTGACCAGCCCGAGCTCCAGCGCCCGCGCGGGCGAGAAAGGCTCGCCGGTAAGCAGCAGTTCGAGCGCGCGTTTGCGCCCGGCAAGCCTCGGCAGGCGCTGCGTGCCGCCGAAGGTCGGCGGCATGGCGAGCTTTATTTCGGGCTTGGCGAACAGGGCGCGGTCGCTGGCGACCGCCAGCGGCACCGCCTCGGTGATCTCGCAGCCACCGCCGAAGGCAAGGCCGT
>NZ_RZSR01001208.1:0-1499 GCF_004023265.1 Mesorhizobium sp. M1A.F.Ca.IN.020.06.1.1 | reverse complement strand
TCGCAGCACAAGCATGGCCGAAAATCCAGGCCGAAGTCCTCGCCTTCGTCCGGGATTTCCGGCGCGGGGAACTAGTTCACCGGATGCTTGGCAAGCCAATCCTGCATTTTTTTGATCTCGGCTTCCTGCGCCTTGACGACGTTCTCGGCGAGCTTGCGGATTTCCGGGTCCTTGCCGTTGGCGATCACCACCTTGGCCATGTCGATGGCTCCCTGGTGATGCGGGATCATGCCGCGGACGAAATCGACATCGGCATTGCCGGTGTAGTTGAGCATCATGTCCTTGTGCATCTTGTCCATGGCCGCCTTGTAGCCAGCGGTTGCGGGGCTGTCCGCGCCCATGGCCATCCCGAACATGTCGTGCTTCATTTCGTCCGATTGCGCGGGCACGCTTTCGAGGAACACCGCGATCAGCATTCCCGCCGCCATCAGCAGCAGCACAATCTTCTTGGCCAAGGTCATCCAATATCTCCTGTTGAATGGAATGTCGTATTTGGGGGCGTCGCTCAGAGTTTCAACGTTCTCAGCCGCAGCGCGTTGCCGATCACCGAGACCGACGACAGGCTCATCGCCGCCGCTGCGATCATCGGCGACAGAAGCATACCGGTGAGCGGGTAGAGCACTCCGGCGGCGACCGGCACGCCGAGCACGTTGTAGAGGAAGGCGAAGAACAGGTTCTGGCGAATGTTGCGGATCGTCGCCTGGGCCAGTGTGCGGGCTCTGACGATGCCGTTGAGATCGCCCTTGACCAGCGTGATGCCGGCGCTTTCGACCGCGACGTCGGCGCCGGTGCCCATGGCGATGCCGACATCGGCTCCGGCAAGCGCCGGCGCATCGTTGACGCCGTCGCCGGCCATGGCGATGCCGGCGCCCCTGGCGCGCAGTTCGTCGACAAGTGCCGCCTTCTGATCCGGCAGCAGCCCGGCGCGGACCTCGTCGATGCCGAGCCTGCCGGCGATCGCTTTTGCCGTGCGCTCGTTGTCGCCGGTCGCCATGATGATCCTCAAGCCCTTGTCGTGCAGCGCCTTGATCGCCTCGGCCGTGGTTGCCTTGACCGGATCGGCGACGGCAACCAGGCCGGCAAGCTTGCCGCCGACGGCAACGAACATCGCCGTCTTGCCTTCGGCCTGCAGCGCTTCCGCGCTGGCGGAAACGGGCGCGGTGTCGACGCCGAGGTCGGCCATCATCGCCGCATTGCCGAGCGCAACCTTCCTGCCGGACACGGTGCCGGCAACGCCCTTGCCGGTTATCGCCTCGAAGTTCTCGGCACCTGCAAGCTTGGCGCCGCGTTCGGCGGCACCCTCGACGATCGCCTCGGCGAGCGGGTGTTCCGAGCCCTTTTCGAGCGTCGCGGCGAGCGCCAGCAATTCATTCTCCGCAATGCCTTCGGCGGCGACGACATCGGTCAGCCGCGGCCGGCCCTCGGTCAAGGTGCCGGTCTTGTCGACGATCAGTGTGTCGACGGAGGCGAAGCGCTCCAACGCCGCCGCTTCCTTGATC
>NZ_RZSR01001207.1:0-1501 GCF_004023265.1 Mesorhizobium sp. M1A.F.Ca.IN.020.06.1.1 | reverse complement strand
ACCGTCGGCAGCGCCGTGCGCGGATGGCTGCGCGAGGCAGCAAGCAGGCCCGCCAGCCCCGGTTCCGGCTCGCGCGTGCCGTTCTGACGATTATCCGCCACCGTGAGTCTCCACCCTGCCCGCCATGATTGGCTTTCGCCGGCGTGCAACGCGCGGATCGGAGGATGGTTGCGAGGCGCGATCAGTTGGAGGGAGGATGAAGCGGCTGATGCAAATCTCCCCTTGCGGACAAGGGGAGATTTGAAGCGCTCGCCGCCGCACCAGAAGGCTCGTGCCCGGCTATTTTACCGGGATCATGAGATGCGCGTAGGGCGTGCCCGGCCACATCACGTAAGGCTTGGACGTGTCGGGCTTGGCATCGGTCGGATAGCCTTTCATCATGTCCATCGCGTTGACGATCATCACATGCGGCCCCGTCTCGATCCAATTGTTGCCTGCCTCGGGCTTCGTCGCATAAGGATCGGTATTGCTGCCGTCGGTGCCGCCGGACAGCATATACATGAAGCCGACCTTGCCTTTGGGGGGTTCCTTCTTTTCCAGCCAGGCCATCGCCCATTCCATCGAGTTGGCATCGCCGCACATCGGATCCGGACCGGGCGAGGCCGGATTGTCCGGCATGCACCAGAAGCCGGTCTTGCCCTCGCGCAGGGTGCGCATGTTCCCCTTTTTATCCATGGCGTAGACCGCAGCGCCACTCGCCACTGCGGCGGGTGCGGCGGACTCGGCGCTTTTGATCAGCGCAGCGTCGTCGGCAGCTGCGCCCTGCATCGCAATCAAACTGCCCGCTGCCAACAGCGCAGCGACCGTCAGAAGCCGTTTCATGGCCGTTCTCCGGTTCGAGTTGATGTCTTTGTGCATGATGTCGGACGTCACGGCGTCCCAGAGCCGTTCGTCGGTGCATTGATCCTACCAGATTACCTGCAGGCGGACAATTTGCCTTTAGCGTTCGCCAATGTCCTTCCATGCTCTCGAACGCTGGCGAAACCGGCGGCTGAGCTCCTTCGTCATCCTGGGCGAAACGAGGCGCGCAGACCCTGGCGTGCCGAAGCGTCGGCTGCCGCCGGCGTTGCTGCCGCCTCCCTTTATGTTGCACTGCGTTAGATTTGTTGCATTGCGGTATGAGCCCATAGGCGCGAGGCTTTCCCAAGGCGGGATACGAACGACCGTTGCGAGGTTCGCCTTCGTGTCAGCACCATCGCCGGACTTCCGGCCCGATATTGAGGGGTTGCGGGCGCTCGCCGTGGCGGGCGTTGTCGCTTTCCACTTCGGCTTCACCGCCCTGCCCGGCGGCTTTGCCGGCGTGGACATCTTTTTCGTCATCTCCGGTTACCTCATCACCCGCCATCTGGTCAGCGAGATTTCGCTCACCGGCCGGCTCGACCTCCTTCGTTTTTATGCCCGACGCGCGCGGCGGCTGCTGCCGGTGGCGCTGTTCGTCATCGCCGCCACGCTTGCCGTCGGCACGCTGATTCTGTCGCCGGAGGAGCAGGCGCTCTATTCC
>NZ_RZSR01001206.1:0-1502 GCF_004023265.1 Mesorhizobium sp. M1A.F.Ca.IN.020.06.1.1 | reverse complement strand
CAGGCCCGCGCCGGCCGAATGCGCGCGGCGATGCGTCTCCAGCCGGCGCGGGTCGCGGTTCCAGGCAAGGGCCGCGAGCTTCTGGCCGGCGGCATGGCCGATCAGCCGCTCCAGCGCGCCGCTATGCGTGCGCGCCAATTGCCCGATGGTCTCGACGCCGATCTCGGCGAGCCGCGCTTTGGTTGCCGGACCGACGCCCCACATCAGCGACACCGGCAAATCGTGCAGAAAGGAAAGCTCGGTGCCAGGCTCGACCACCACCAGCCCGTCGGGCTTGGCCACCTGCGAGGCGATCTTGGCGAGATGCTTCGTCCGTGCCACCCCGATCGAGATCGGCAGGCCGAGCTCGCTCTTCACGCGGCGGCGGATGGTTCGCGCAATTTCGTCCGGCGGTCCGAACAGATGCGTGCAGCCGGCGACATCGGCGAAAGCCTCGTCGATCGAGATGCGCTCGACCAGCGGCGTGAAATCGTCGAGCACCTTGATCGCGGCGTCGCCGAGACGCTGGTATTCGCCGAAGCGGCCGCCGACGAAGATGAGCTGCGGACAGAGCTCGCGCGCCCTGCGGCCGGGCATGCCGCCGCGCACGCCAAAAATCTTCGCCTCATAGGAGGCGGCAAGCACTACGCCGCCGCCGACTGCGATCGGCTTGCCGCGCAGCGACGGGTCGAGCAGTTGCTCGACCGAGGCGTAGAAGGCGTCGAGATCGGCATGCAGGGTCGTAGCGGCCGAAGCGGCGTTCGTGGCGGCCATCGCGCTCCCGGCTCCATCCATCCGCTTTGCGGCATCGCAGCATTAGCAGCAACTGTTGTAAGCGGTAATGCGTGTGAACATAAAGAGAACAAAAGGAGTTTCCTGTCAAGCCGGCCAGCTGGGGATGAGAACATCTGCAACCCGTCACAACCAAGGGCTTTGACCGGTTGCGCCGGTGTGCTCCCCTTTGGCGGGTCGACCGCGAGACCAGGGAGGGGCGCGAAGGATCGCGGCCCAAAACTGCGTCATGCTAGACGAAGTCAGGAGCCGAGCGACGCGCGAACACCAGGATGACGAAGTGCGGCCGAGCCGGAGATCCAGGTTCTGAGACGATGGCGGGACAGCGCCCCCTCTGATCGTCCCACATGGGGGATCGCTGTCCCTTGGCCGACAGCCCCTAGACCGGCTTGGCGTATTGCTCGGCGCTCAGCACCTCGATGCATTGGAACGGCTCATTGCCTTCTACCCAGGCGTCATGCCCGGGCGGGATCGTATAGGAGGTGCCGGCCTCGAAGGTCTTCTGCGTCCCGTCGTCCATGCGTATGGTGATCGTTCCGGACACGACATAGCCGACATGCGAGACCTGGCAGCTGTCGGTCTTGACCACCGGCTTCACGCATTCGGACCATTTCCAGCCCGGCTCCATGTTGAGCCGCCCGAGCGTGTAGCCCGGCAGCCGGACCACTTCGACGCGGGTCTTGGCGGGCGAGCGAACCTCGTCGGGATTGTTATGCGACTTGGATTCGAGC
>NZ_RZSR01001205.1:0-1502 GCF_004023265.1 Mesorhizobium sp. M1A.F.Ca.IN.020.06.1.1 | reverse complement strand
GAATAAAGAATGCAGCTTCGCTCATAGCGCGAGGCGGAATCGCCTCCGCGATTGCTGAGGCCACCCCTTCAACGGGATCGGCGGACGTTGTCGAAACTTTGGCGGGCCAGACTTCACCCGTGGTGTCGTCGTAGAAGATCAAATCCGTGAACGTTCCACCCACATCAACACCAACACGCGTAGCCATCAACCCTCCTCTTCAATTATTAACCGCACTGCCTCCAGCCAGTAATTTGCTGACAGGCCTACTGCTGACCATCGTCCGGGTACCGCGTCTTTCCATTTAAACAAGCGCCTAAGGTCGACCTCAATGATCGCCTACGTTGCCCCTGTGGTTCCAGATCCTGACGCCGTAAGTACGATTCCTGGAAGTTTATCGACGTTTCGGGAGGAAGTGCTGCTGAAGATCGCCTCCCAAACGGAAAGTTTTTCTTCGGAATGCCTTGTCCAAAGTAGAAAATAAGAAGCGCGGGCGTGGCTTACCTTGTGTGCTAGCCTAAGTTGTAGAACCATCGGAAATTTGCTGCCCGGCGTTTTGCCGAAGCTGGAGCAGAGGGACAGACAGCAACCTCGGCGGAAAGTTTGTCTCTGTCTCAGGCGCTTGCGCACGCCGCCGAGCTCAGTGACGACTGAACAGCGCAAAAACACTTGTCCGCCGAAGGGCGCCACGATGCGGGCAAGCAATTTGGGGACGGCATTCTCGATTGTGCAAGGACAGCCTAGCGATCTCTGAGACGAGGCGTTCGAGAATGGCAACCCATGCGCAGGCAAATCCGCTCTGCGCAACGGTCTCGGTTGGCCGGCCACGTCTCTCGGCGCTACGCGAAGTCGAGACAGCGTTGGTTAGGTGAACCTCGCCCAGCGCAGGCGTTTTGCGCCATGAAGCGGGCCGGGCGGTTGGCCCAGGCGGTTAGCGCGCCGGGAGTGGGAAACGACCGACGGAGGCGAGCTTATTCGGCGTGTGGATGGCGGCGGAAATGGTCACTGCCCCGGGACCGAGCGGATTGCGGAGCTGCGTGGCCAATGCGACACCCTGGGTGTGAGCGGCAAGAGTCCCGCAATTCTAGACTAACGACTCGTTGGCGACATTTCGACTTCGCTTCGTTCGGAGTCGTCGTCAGCGAAGACGATAATCTCGGGTTGCCGCCGTTGTCAGCAGCAGCCCGTTTCAGTCTTTTATCAGAGATGCTGAGTCACAAATCAAGCGGAGGGCGTTCGTCGCGGGGATAGGAACCCAGCCCGGTACGGCCAATATGGCAGACAACCAACACAGCACCTCGCGCTATGCCATCCGGCCCGCATTCCCAGGTGGTCGCGCCGTGCCGCTCATGGGGTCGTGCGGTTTGTCAACTCCGAGCGTTCGCGACCGGGATCCTAAACAGAGATATCGAGACCCGACCTCTTCGAAGCCCCTGCGCGACTGGTCTGCTGAGGCAGTTAATTGGGCATTATTTCGTTACTTAGCCGTCGATCGATTTGGAGGCTTTTCATATCATCTGGGC